>CANIFK010000023.1 GCA_947466555.1 Acidobacteriota bacterium
CGTTGCCCAGTACGTAACGGCCGAGGAACTCTTCGCCGATCCCAACGTCGACGCGGTCGATATCTGCTTGCCCACCAACTTGCACAAGCCGCTCACCCTGGCCGCGTTGAAGGCCGGCAAGCACGTCCTTGTCGAAAAACCCATGGGCCTCACCCGCGCCGAGTGTGATGAGATGATCGCCGCCGCCGAGGACGCTGGCCGGATCCTCATGTCGGCGCAGGTGCTGCGATTCTTTCCCGCCTATACCGCCCTTAAAAAGGCGCTCGATTCGGGCGAACTGGGCGCCGTTAGATCGGCGTTCTTCCGTCGTCGCTGCGCGGCCCCGGCGTGGAGCCAGTGGCTGAAAAACACAGCTGTCTCTGGCGGTGGTGTGTTCGATCTGTTGATTCACGATGTCGATATCGCCAACCATCTCTTTGGCAAACCGCGCGCCGTTTCCGCCACGGGCTTCGAGAATCTGGAAATCGGTCTCGACATGATCACCGCGCAGTTGCACTACGATCACATCCCCTCGGTGACCATCACCGGCGGCTGGCACCATCCCAAGGCCTATCCGTTCTCCATGGAATATACGGTTTCCGCCGAAGGCGGGACGATTGATTTCTCCACCGACAACCGCCCGCCCACACTCTACAACGCCGCTGGCGATTCCGCGCCGCTCTCGCTCGATGCAGTGGACGGATACGCTGCCGAAATTCAGTATTTCGCCGACTGCGTGAACGCCGGGAAACAACCGGAACTCTGCATGCCGCGGGACTCGGCCACCAGCGTCCACATCACGCTGTGCATGAACGAATCCCGCGCCAACGGCGGCAAACCGGTCGAGTGCTAACGCCCCTTCTTGGGCATTTTTTTCATCGCCGCGTGGAGCTGCTTCCACCTCTCTTTCTCGGCGCGCGCGGCGCTCGCGTCTTCACGCCGGTGCTGGTAGGCCGCTTCCCTCTGCAACTTTCGGAAGCTGGCCAGCCGCTCCGGCGCGACCGCGTTTTCCACTGCGCATCCCGGTTCGCCATTGTGACTGCAATCAGTAAACCGGCACTGCGCTGCTAATGCCGTCACATCGGCGAACGCATCTGTGACACCGCCCCCGACCCCAACGGCCCTCAGGCCCGGCATGTCCAGGAGCAGCCAGCCTAGTGGAAGCCGGATCAGCGTTCGCGATGTGGTGGTGTGTTGGCAAACCGTTTCTCCGATCGCCTGCGCCTGCTCCTGTAGCAGTGCGTTCACGATCGTCGACTTGCCGACCCCACTCGACCCGAACAGCGCCGCGGTCTGTCCCGGTGCGACAAACGAACCGAGCAACGGCGTGGGATCATCGAGCGTGCAGCTCAGCAGTACGGTGGGCGCCAGTGCCGACGCCATCGCGTGAATCGCGCCGGGATCCGGACACAAGTCCCGCTTGTTCAAGACGATCACTGGTCTCACGCCCGCATCCATCGCCAGCGCCAGGTACCGGTCCAGTCGGGCCGGGTTCCAGTCGCGATCCAGCCCGCAGACCAGGAAGGCAACATCGATATTGGCCGCCAACGCCTGCCGCTGCCCGCCTTCCTGCACCCGGGTGAAGAGCGATTGCCGTTCCACCACATGGACGATCAAGGCGGGGTCCGTTGGCGTCGCCGCTACCCAGTCCCCGGCCACCGGGAGTTCCAATGCTGAATCGGCCGCATACTCCAATCGCCCAGCCAGCTCCCCGCGAACCCTCCCCGAGTCCGTCTCCAGTTCATACACGCCGCGACTGCCATCGACAACCCGTGCGGGCGCCAATCCAGCCAGCCTATGCGGCGAAAACCGCTCCGTCCATGCGGAGCTCCAACCCCAGTCGATAATCGACATTTCCAGACACACCTTTCCTTCGTCGCGCGCTGCGTTGCAAGGGGCCGCTACTTAGCGAAGGCTGGAAACAATGGTTGGCAAACAAGTAGGATACCAACTGCCGCGGGCCTCTGGCGTTTGCGATAATCAACGTATGATTTCCCGGACCGCCGCCGCCGACGAGTCTGGTCTTAGCCGCTCCTCGACGAAGCAGCTGGACCGAGCAACCCTCATTCAGGCGTTGCGCATCATGCAAACTTCACGGCGCATTGACGACCGTGAAGTGGTACTTAAGCGCCAGAACCGGATCTACTTCCAGGTTTCCGGCGCCGGTCACGAAGCGATTCAAACCGCGGCTGGGCTTTATCTTCGCCCGGGATTCGACTGGTTCTATCCCTACTACCGCGATCGGGCGCTGGCCTTGTCCTGCGGCATTACGCCGAAGATGATGATGTTGCAAGCCGTTGGGGCCGCGGAGGATACGCAGTCCGGCGGCCGCCAGATGCCGTCCCACTGGTCGTCGCGAGAACTCCACGTTGTCACCGGTTCTTCGCCCACCGGCTCCCAATACGTGCAGGCCATCGGCTGTGCCCACGCGGGTCGGCTGATGTATCCGGATTCGGACGAAGTCACGCTTGTCACCTCCGGTGATGGCGCCACCAGTGAAGGTGAGTTCTGGGAAGCCATCAACGCGGCGTGCCTGGAAAAACTCCCCGTCATTTTTCTGATTGAAGACAACGGTTTCGCCATTTCCGTCCCGGTGGAATTTCAAACTCCCGGCGGCAACATTTCCAAGCTGCTCTCGGGGTTCCCCAGTTTGCTGCGTTTGGAGGTAAATGGGGCTGATTTTGTAGAGTCCTGGAAGGCGATGGAAGAAGCCGCCGCCCACTGCCGTGCCGGAGTCGGCCCGGCGTTGGTCCATGCCCACTGTATCCGGCCCTACAGCCACTCGCTCAGCGATGACGAGAGGAACTACAAGACCGAAGCCGAACGGGCCGCTGAGGCTCTTCGCGATCCACTCTCGCTCTATCCCGCCTGGCTCATCGAAAACGGCGTGATGGACGAGTCTGAAATCGCCGCGATGTTCGCCGAAATTGATCAGGAGCTCGACGCGGTGACCGAGTACGCGTTGCAGGCGCCGCCGCCCGATCTGGGTACCGCCATGAGGTTCCTCTATTCGCCGGCGGTCGATCCCACTTCTCACCGTTTTGAGTGCGAACCGCACTTCACCGGCGACCCGCGGACGATGGTGGATTCCATTAATCTGACCCTTGCCGAAGAGATGGCTCGCGACCCGCGCGTCGTCGTGTTTGGCGAAGATGTAGCCGACTGTTCGCGCGATGCCAACCTTGCCGAAGTAAAGGGCAAAGGCGGCGTGTTTAAAGCGACTCTCGGTCTGCAGCGGGAGTTTGGAAGCAAACGTTGTTTTAATACGCCAATCGCTGAAGCCTGCATCGCCGGGCGTGCCATCGGCATGTCCACCCGGGGGATGAAGCCAGTCGCCGAAATTCAGTTTTTTGATTACATCTGGCCGGCGATGATGCAGATCCGTGACGAGATGGCCAACATCCGCTGGCGCTCGAACAATGGGTTCTCCTGCCCGGCCGTCATGCGTGTGCCAATCGGCGGCTATCTTACCGGAGGATCGATTTACCACAGCCAGTGCGGTGAAGTGGCGTTCACGCATATCCCGGGCTTGCGCGTGGTGTTCCCGTCGAATGCGCTTGACGCGATTGGTCTGTTGCGAACCGCTATTCGAAGTGACGACCCGGTCCTGTTTCTAGAACATAAGAAACTCTATCGCGAACCGTATAATCGTTCGCCGCATCCGGGGCCGGATTTCACCATCCCGTTCGGGAAAGCGCGCGTCGCCAAGGCGGGCAAGGATCTGACGATTATCACCTACGGCGCCTTGGTGCAGAAGTCGCTTCTGGCGGCCCAACAGGTGGAAGGCCGTCTGAATGGGCGGACGGTTGAAGTAGTCGACCTGCGCAGCCTCGCCCCGTACGATTGGGAGGCCATCTCGACGTCGGTCCGTAAGACGAACCGGGTGATTGTCGCCTATGAAGACACGCTCAGCTGGGGATACGGTGCTGAACTTGCAGCCCGGATTGCCGATGAGCTTTTCGAACATCTTGATGGCCCGGTGAAGCGTGTGGCCGCCAAGGATACCTGGGTTGCCTATAGCCCAGTGCTCGAAGATCACATCCTTCCGCAGGTGGAAGATCTGATTGGTGCTGCGCTGAATTTGTTGGCCTACTGAGCGATTCCTTCCCCGCATTTCGCTATGTAGGGCATGAGACTTCTGTTTCTGTACCTACTACTCGGCCTAGGTTCCGTAGCCTTCAGTGATGACCTTAACGGTGCGGCCGTAACGGCGCCCGCCGGGTGGCCGGTTTGGGCGAAATCGGCTGAGCAGGAAGTCTATCTGGCGCCCGATCCGGAACTCGAGGAGGCCTTCCTGCGCGTGTATCGGGCAGCGTCGGTTTCTTTGCGGGGAACGCTGCACGGCGAACTGCGGGATGCTGTGCGCGGGCGAAATGTCGTCCGTATTTCGCCTGAACACCACGGTACGACCGAAGACGGATTGGCGGTGATGGCGCAGGTGGTCATCAGTGACGACGCAGATGGCGCGCGGCGGCATACACTTCTCGCTGTGGTGCAGGGCGTGCGCGTTGCCGTGTTGATGCAGTTTGAAACTTCGTCGGCTGAACTCCTTTCGCAACATTTCAACATACTTCTGAAGACGGCTTCAGGAGTTCGATTTCCGGGATAAGGTGTCCGCCATGATAGACTCGCTGACCAAATGCGGATTTTCTTCCTTGGGGTGATCCTCGCGGCATCGTGGACTGGTGTAGCCGAAGAATGGACACGGTTTCGGGGCCCGAACGGGTCCGGTGTCGCCACCGGAAGCGGGTATCCGGACGCTTTGCGAAAGGATGAGAACCTGGTTTGGCGAGTGCCGGTCCGGCCCGGCAAATCGTCGCCGATCCTGACCAAGACCCAGGTCATTCTCACCGGGCATACCGACGGAAAATTGTACACGCAGTGCTTCGACCGCAGAACCGGGAAGCTGCTGTGGGAACGGAGCGTCGACCGCGCTTCACAACTCCAAGCCAACCGTCTCAATCACCCGGCCGCGATAGCCTCGGTAACCGACGGGCAGAACATCTTCTCGTTCTTCAAGGACTTTGGCTTCGTCTCCTACGACACGAACGGGAAGGAGCGGTGGCGGTCCCCAATGGGCCCGTTCAATACCACCATGGGCCTGGGAGCGGCACCGGTCTTGGCGGGCGGGATGATCTATCTGTTGGCCGATCAGGTGGAAGGCTCCTTTCTCGCCGCACTCGATGCGCGCAATGGCGAACTTCGCTGGAAAAAGGACAGGGAGGAAGGGGAGGCCTGGGGAACCCCGCTGCTGTACGCCCCCGCCGGCAAGACGCCGTATGTACTGACGGCCAGCCGCGGCCAGTTGGGTGCTTACTCTCTCAAGGATGGGAAGCGCGTCACCACGCTTCGCGGTTTGCCCACGACGGTGGTCGGCAGCCCCGTGATCGACAACGGGGTTTTATACGTTCAGGGATACGGTTCAGATGCTCCGGCACCGTTTTCGCAACGCCTGGAGAAGTTGGACAAGAACCACGATGGGCGGCTCAGCAAAGACGAATATTTGGATGATCCGTTCTTGGGGGGGATTGCCAGGTTCACCGGGAATCGAGACTTGGTGATCACCGAGGATGAATGGAATCTGAAGCAGAAGGAGATCATGGGGCCCAATTGCCTGGTCGCCTACCGGCTGGACTACGATGCCGCGGGCGCATTGGCTCCCCAGGAGTTATGGCGCTTTGAGAAGAGTTTCACCGGCGTTATACCCACGCCGCTCGTGTACGAAGGCGTGTTGTATTTTGTTAAAAATGGCGGCATCCTGACGTCAATCGATGTCAAAACGGGCAAGGTGCTCAAGACAGGGCGAATAACTGGCGCTCTTGGCGGTTATTCCGCGTCGCCGGTTGCCGCCGATAGAAAGGTCTACTTGGCGAGCGAGGATGGCAACGCGGCAGTGCTTCGGTCAGGGGGAGAATGGAACGTTTTGTCCACAACTCAAACAGGGGAGGCGATTTACGCCTCGCCGGCGCTGTCGGAGGGCGACGTGTATTTACGTACAGACGAGGCCCTATATTGCTATCGTGGCAGCCGAAAATAGTACCGTGGACTCGCCGTCTAAGTGATTTAACTTAGTCCTGGCCAGTACCGAAGGTTGATTGTAAATAGGTTTGTGGGTCTATGGAAATGGACCCGCAGTTAGTGTGTAATGTAATTTCATGTCAGTGTTAGACCCTCACACCTCGGGGGGAATTATACGCAGTGCATCCCGTGCTGAGGATGAACTGAACGCGGTCGTCAACACCCGCCTTCGTGCGTTCTTGCCAATTCTCGTTTGCGTCTATGTCGCCACCGCGGCAACGGCTGTATTTCTCAGTCCCGCCGGTTCTGCCTGGCCGGCCGGTTATGTCGCCTACTTTAGCGGACTGGTCTGTTTTTCGTCATGGGTGCTTATGCGGCGGAAGTTGATTCCAGTTCGGAGATTTCCGTTGGTTGCCCTCGGGATGGCAGCCTTCGTCCTTCTCTATGCGTTCACAAGCCTTCGATTTGTCGAGAATCCCTCGACCGTCGCTGTGATCGCGGTTCTTTTCTTTGTGTCGGGAGCTACCGCGCCCTCGCTGGTGTGGCATTTTGTGCTTGTCGCAATGGCCGCCGCCGGGTGGTTAGGAATTGCTTGGAGCGCCCTGTCCTTGCAGGATTTCTATTACTGGACATTAGTTCTTGTCAGCGCAGCCGTGTTGTCGGCTGCGAACGTGTACTTCCGCCGACGGAATGCAGGCGAGCATGCGCCGCCGGCGCCCGCGGGCGATCGTTTCAACCGGGAATACCTGGAGCGAGCCGTCGAAGGGACGCAGGACGGACTCTGGTACTGGGAATTGAAAGGGGATGTCTTCCATTTCTCAGCGGCCTGGGCTGCCCTTCTGGGATTCGAGAAGTCCGAACTGAAAACGCATCCTGACGAGTGGCTCAACCGTGTCCACCCTGGCTATCTCGCTCGACTCCGGGAAGAACTTACCAGCCATTTGCATGGCGATGCGCCCCAGTTCCGGAATGAACACCGTATGCGACGGAAGGATGGCACCTATATGTGGGTGCTTGCCCGCGCCACCGTCATTCGGGATGCCGATGGAGAACCGGCCGTATTGGCTGGATCCCACAGCGACATTACGCCACTGATTGAAGTGGAAAAGCGTCTCTTGACGGACACGTTCAAGGACCCGCTGACAGGGCTTGCCAACCGAAGTTTTCTGCTCAGCCATTTGCAAATGGCGGTCGAGGAAAAGTCGATGCGCGGAAAAGGCGCTCCGCTATTCGCCGTGGTGTTTTTAGATTTGGATCGCTTCAAGCAGATCAACGATACGCTGGGCCATCACGTGGGGGACGAACTCTTGCGTGCCGTCGGTGGCCGGCTCCGGAACTGCGCCCGGCCCGATGACGTGGTTGCCCGGTTCGGTGGAGATGAATTCGTTGTTCTTCTGCGCGCGCTGCGCGATTCCGAAGAGGCAGTGCTGGTTGCTGAGCGGATGCTGAAGGCGCTGTTAACCCCGTTCCAACTCGGTGAACATGAGATTCTTAGTGGCGGAAGTATTGGTATCGCGTTGAGTAAGGAGTCGTTCCGCAGCAGTGATGAACTGCTTCATTTTGGCGACATTGCGATGTACCACTCGAAGAAGGCCGGCAAGGGCCGGGTGACGCTCTTCCGCCGTGAGATGTTGGAGGAGTCCGACAAACAAGATCAGCTGAAGAGTGAACTGGAGCTGGCCGTGGAACGTGGCCAGTTACTGTTGCATTACCAACCTTCAATTCACGTGGCAACCGGTCGCATTGTTGGTGCGGAAGCACTGGTTCGCTGGCGGCGCGAGAACGGCGAGATTCTCTATCCGGACACATTCCTGCCGCTTGCAGAGAAAAGTGATCTGATTCAGAAGATTGGCGAATGGGTTCTGCGGACCGCTTGCGCACAGAACAGCGCGTGGCAGCGCGCGGGTTTTTCGCCGGTTCGCATGTCTGTGAATCTGTCGGCCCGTCAGGTGCAACAGCGGGACCTCCCGCAGCTGGTCCAGCGAATTCTGGAGGAAACGCGTTTGGGGCCCGAATGGCTGGAGTTGGAGATGACAGAAGCTTCGCTCATGCGCAACGCCGACAGCGCGACGGCGCTGCTCCGTTCGCTAGGAGATTCGGGCATCCGTACGGCGATCGATAACTTTGGTATCGGTTCGGCGTCCCTCAGCAACTTGCGCCAACTGAAGTGTCACACGTTGAAGATGGACCGTGGATTCGTCTCTGAGATCACAACCGATCCGCGCGTGGCGGCCCTTGCGCGGGGGCTGATTACGATGGCTCATCATCTTGGACTCTCCGTCGTCGCGGAGGGCGTTGAACAGAAAGACCAGTTCCAGTTCCTCTCAGCAGAGCAATGCGATAACGTCCAAGGCTATCTGATTGGCCGTCCGGTTCCGGGCGAAGAATTAGCATTGCTTCTGCGATCGGCAACGCCGGTGCATCTGGCGACTGTCCCGACGCCGACGGAGCCGGATGCGAACGAGCTCAGGGCAATGCAGGCCGCCGTCGGCAGATCCGCCGCGCTCCAGTGGGCGGCAACCCGCAACGCACGCGATTCGCGGTAAGCTACATTACTTGTTCACCTCGATTCGATTTCGCCTCAGCGTAATGATGCTCCTGGAGTACATGGTGTGGGGCGCCTGGTATCCAGACTTCTCCGCCTATATGGGAAAGGCGCTACGATTCAGCGACGGCCAGATCGGCGCAATCTATGCACTGCTTCCAGTTGGTTGCATGATCGCCCCCTTCTTTGCGGGCCAACTGGCGGACCGCTTCATGCCGACGGACCGCCTTCTGGCGATCCTCCATCTGGCCGGCGCGGTTCCGCTCTACATCATGGCCTCGGCCCAGAATTACGATGGAGTCTGGATCTGGATGGGCCTCTGGGCCGTTCTATATGGGCCGACGTTGGCGCTCACCAATTCCATCTGCTTCCACCACATGCCCGCCGCCGAAGGGGAGTTCGGCTTGGTTCGCGTATGGGGCACCATCGGTTGGATCACCGTCGGTTTGCTTCTTGGCGTGGCGTTGCGGGAGTGGGTTCCCAGTTTGTTCGGAGGGCTGGGCGGCTTCGACGGCATGTGGCTGGCAGCCATTCTTTCAGTGGTGCTCGGCCTGTTCTGCTTGACTCTGCCTCACACGCCGCCGGCCCGGAAAAACGATAGTCCGCTGGCGTTCCTGGGTGCCCTGCAATTGCTGAAGAATCGCGAGTTCGCCATCTTCCTTTGCTTGGCCTTCGTGGTGGCAACCGAGCTGATGTTCTACTTCATCCTGACAGGCCCATTTCTTTATGCGATCGGCCTGCCGGATGGTCAGGCGCCGGCCTGGATGGCCATCGCCCAGGCAGCTGAAATTCTCACGATGATTTTCCTGCCGAAGATGCTAAAGGCTTGGGGCATTCGCGGGACTATGGCCGTCGGCATTCTCGCCTGGCCGGTCCGCTACGCCATCTTCGCCCTCGGTGGTCCGCTGTGGTTGGTGCTGGCGTCGCTGACGCTGCACGGCATCTGCTACGTCTGCTTCTTCACCGCGTCCTACATCTATGTCGACCAGGTAGCTGGTCCCGAAATTCGGGCCTCCGCCCAAGGGCTGATCGCCTTCGTTCTTCTCGGCGCCGGTCTTGTCGTTGGCAGTTGGTTTGCCGGTTACATCGCTGGACAATTCAAGAACGACTACACGAAGATCTTCCTGGTGCCGCTCGTGTTGACCGTGGTGTGCGCCATCATCTTCATGGCCTTCTTCCGGCCCCGCGCAGAAGCCTCTTAGCGATTCTTCCAGGATTCCCGCATCACCAGCCAGGCGCCGCCGATCTTCTCCATTTTCACGGTGCCCATCTCGCTCCCGCCGTTCCCGCTGACGGTGAGTTCGGACTTGTCCCCGCTCTCCGTCGCACGCAGGACCGTCACGTTTTTCGGCTGCACGGATTGTATGAACTTGACCATTTCGGGGAATTCAGGCGTGTCGATCATCTTTGCTTTTTCAGGATCGACAGCCTTCATCAGCCCCGCCTTGTCGCCCTTCATCAGTGCCACCAGGTAAACCAAATACGCCTTCGCCGACGCGGCGCTCTGCGCCGCCACCTTATCGGCGGCTGTCGGCGCCGGTGCCTCCACCTTCTTCTCGATCACGGCGTCCACCGGGAATTCGTAGTAGAACGTGGTGTCACCCAGCTTATCCGGCGCCTCCATCTTCACCATGCCCCGAATGCGGTTCGCCGTCACCGCCAAGGCGAACGGATTGGGCGATCGTGACCCCGACATGCTCATCTTCACCTGGTTAGAAAGGATGCGCCACGAGATTCCGCCATCGGTGACTTCAATCTCGACGGCGTTCATCTTACCGCTCCAGGAAAGTTCCCGAATCGCGTCGTTGTCCACACGGTCCGCCGGCGACAACGCTGTATCGGTAGCCAGAATATACGTGCCCATTTTCTTCGAGTCAAACACATCCGGACTCCGCCGCGCATAGACGTGACTGAGTTCGTAGGTCTTTCCATCCAAAACAAGTTTGCCGGGGGCCGCAATAGCGGAAGTCAGGCAGGCAGTGGCGAGCAGAAGTCGTTTCATCTACTCCAAACAGCGCAAACAAACCGGAAATCCTCTCACTGCTGCAGCGACAAAAGATTTCCGCCGAGAATGGCGGTCGCCTCGGCGGGGCTCACGCCGATCGCAGCCAGCGCCTCCACCTGCGCCGCAAAGACCGGTTGCACCCATCCCCGCGGAAAGAAGGAGGAATCCGTTCCGAACAGTAGCCGCTTGGCCCCCGTTATCGCCAAGGTCCGACGGAACACCATCGCCAAATCCAACGGCACGTCGGAATACTTCATCCAGCCATTGGAGCTCGACGTGTCCAGATAGACGTTCGGGCAGAGGTCAGCCAGCATCAGCGCCTCTCGAAGGAACCCCGCCCCGAAATGGGGGATGATAAATCGGATCTGCGGATGCCGCAACGCCACATTGTGGATGTCCAGCGGATTCGAAAACCGCATGTCGAACGGAGAAGACAATCCCAACTTCTTGCGAACGCCTACGCTCAGCACGCCGCAATGGACGAACACATTTCGCCCGTGCGCCAGTGGCCACAGCGGCTCCAACCGTTCATCCGCGATTGAGTACCGGTGCATCGCCGGAAACAGGCAGATCGTCCGTAGGGGGCACGCCGCCACACGCGTTAACGTATCGGGAGCCAGCGGGTTCACAAGGAACTGGCCATACAGCCGCTCCGGGTGCCTCGCCACGGCGAGTTCCACCGACCGTTCGTCACCAGGCATGCTGGCGATCAATGACGCCGCCGCTACGCCGTGCCTGTCCAACTCCGCCACCCACTGGTCCGCCAACAGTTCTGCGCTCTCCGGCGGCGCTTCCCACGCCAATTGTGCCGCCACTTCGGCAACCTCACGGCCTCCGGTTAAAAGCGAAAAGAAGCGATGCGAAAAGAAGTGGACGTGCGCATCCCTGACCGCCACTTCACCCCAGGGCGTATGCATTGCCTAGGCTCCCGGCGTGTTTGCTTCGCCAGTCGCGCCGAACCGCGTAATACCAGCAGAAAGTGCCAACTGCGTCAGACTGGCGACGTTGTTGACGCTCAGCTTCTTCATCATCGTCTTGCGATAGCTGCGAACTGTCTGCAAACCCAAGTCCAGCATTACCGCGATCTCTTTACTGGTCTTCCCTTCGGCCACCAGGCGAAGAACCTGCAACTCCCGCGGCGAAAGACCTTCCAGCATCGAGGGCACCGGCTTGTGCTCCAGGTCTCCCCGTTGAATCCGGACCAGCAGTTTCTCCGACACCTGCGGACTCATGTAGAATCCGCCCTTGGCAACCGTGCGAAGCGCGTCCACCAAATCGCCATCGGAGGCCTTTTTCAACACAAACGCGCGCGCGCCGCTGCGAATGGCGCTCACTACCGAGTGTTCATCGTCGTACATCGACAGGATGATCACCTTGGAATCGGAGGAATGCCGCAGAATCTCCGTGGTGGCTTCGACACCATTCAATCCCTGCAGACCGATATCCATCACCACCACATCGGGGTTCAGTTTGCGAGCCAGATGCACCGCATCTGTTCCGTTATCGGCTTCGCCTACTACTTCGAAGTCGCCGTCCGCCCGCAAAATGGCTTTGATTCCGTCACGGAGAATTTTGTGGTCGTCGACGAGTAGGACTTGGTATGGCATACACTATCGGCCGTTCAATCCAGAAGAACAGAATAGCCTCATATTGTTTTGATCCCTACGATTGTACCTTTTCCGGCTGCGGAAGCAAGGCGCAATTGCAGGTTCGCGGTACCCGCATGCGATTCCATTCGTACTAGGCCGGCTCCGGGTGGGGAAGCCTGGGCTTTCGACAGGTCGAACCCCACGCCGTTATCCCGAATTTCCACCCCGTCGCCGGCAAGCGTCACAACGATCTCACTCGCGGAAGCATGCACGTGGGCGTTCTGCAACGCCAACTCCGCCACCTGATACATTGCATGCGCCACCGGGGCAGGGAACCGCGGCGACCCGATTAGCCGCAACGTAACGGCTGCGGCCGTCAACCCTTTCGTTCGCTCCACGAGTAGCTCCAGAGCGAGTCGCAATCCCGAGCGTCCGGCGACGTTCGATTGCAGCTTCCCGCTCGCCGCGCGCACGTGTTCCATCGCCTCGTTCAGATACTCCTGGATCGGTCCCAGCTGTTCCGCCGGAACGCCCAGCGCCTGCAGGTGAAAGCCGATTCCGCTCAGTGTCGGACCCACCTCATCATGCAAAAGCCGCGCCACTTCCGTGGCGCGGCTTTCACTTTCCAATAACAGGGCGGCCAGCTTGTCGATACCGCCGGGCCGGTCCATGGACGTTCTACTTCTTGCGAGCCAGTGCTTTGCGAGCCGTTACGGCCACGTCGGCGCCCGTCATTTTGTACTTGGTCAGTACCTCTTCCGGCGTACCGCTCTCGGCGTAATAGTTGCCCATGCCGTGGAACTCCATCACGCACGGATTGGTTTCGCAAACAACCTGCGCCACCTTCACGCCCAGGCCGCAATCGGTGAAGTGTTCTTCGGCCACCACGATGCAACCGGTGGAAGCCGCGGCGTTCGCAATTGCGTCCCGGTCAATCGGCTTGATGGTGTGGATGTCGATGACGCCCGCCGAAATACCCTCTTCTTCCAGAATGGCGGCGGCGCGGATACATTCGGCCACCATCAAACCCGTGGAGATGAAGGTCAGATCCTTGCCTTCCAGTAGCGTGATCGCCTTGCCAATTTCGAACTTCTGCTCCGGGCCATACACCAACGGCACCTTGATGCGGCCGGCGCGAATGAACACCGGGCCATCGAAATAGGCGGCTTCTTTCACCAACGCGAACGTGGCGACTTCATCCGCCGGGCTGATCACGGTGAACCCCGCCAGCGAGGAAGCCAGGCTCAAGTCTTCAACCGACATCTGCGACGGCCCGTCTTCGCCAATCGAAATCCCGCTGTGGGTACCCACAACCTTTAACGGCACCTGCGGATAGGCAACGTTCACGCGCAACTGTTCGAAGCCCTTGTTCAACACGAAGGCCGAAAAGCTGGCGACAAACGCAATCTTGCCGCTCGACGCCAAACCGGCGCCGATCGAAACCATGTTGGCTTCGGCGATACCGCAGGAAAAGAACCGTTCCGGAAACTCTTTAGCGAACAGGTGCGTGAAGGTGGATTTGGAAAGGTCGGCGTCGCAGACAACTACGTTCGAGTCACCCTTCCCCAGTTCGACAAGAGCCTTGCCGAACGCCTCGCGCGTGGCCGCGCCCAGTTTTAATTCGAATTTCTCTTTAACGCTCATGCGCCGATCTCCTGCAACGCCTTCTCGAGTTCATCTTTGGTCGGCGCAACGCCGTGGAACTTCGGATTGTTCTCCATGAAGGAGACACCCTTGCCCTTGATGGTGTGGGCAATCAGCACGGTCGGCTTGCCCTTGAAGGCGGCCGCGTCAGCAAATGCTTTCTGCAGGGCAGCAAAGTCGTGGCCATCCACTTCGATCGTGTTCCAGCCCGACGCCCGCCATTTATCGGCTAGCGGCTCCAGTTCCATGATGTCCTTCACGAAACCGTCCAGCTGAATCTTGTTGTAGTCTACGATCGCAACGATGTTGTCCACTTTGTGAAACGCGCCATACATGGCCGCTTCCCAAATCTGGCCTTCCTGGATTTCGCCGTCGCCAAGCAACACGTAGACACGCGTCGTGGACTTGTCCAGCCTGGCCGCTTCGGCCATACCCAACCCTAGCGAAAGGCCCACGCCCAAGGAACCAGTGGACGCTTCCAGCGCCGGAATAAACCGTCTGTCGGGATGGCCCTGATAAATGGAGCCGATACTGCGCAGCGTGTTCAGGCTGTCGGCCGGCGTATAGCCCGCTTCGGCGAAGACACCATACAGAACGGGGGCAGCGTGGCCTTTGGAAAGAATGAAGCGGTCGCGCTCCGGCCACGTCGGATTCGCCGGATCGTGCCGCATGACATCAAAATAGAGGGTCACCAGCGTTTCGACGGCTGACAAGGAACCGCCGGGATGCCCCGACTTGGCGGCGGCAATCATTGTGACAATGTGCCGGCGCACCCGTTTGGCGATTGCTTGCAACTCGCCAATATCGCTCGTTTTATTCATAGAATCTCTTTACTCTAACATTTTGGTACCCCTAACCTGCATTACCATGTAGCAAAGGCTATCCGGAGGATTTATGCGCGCTACGTTCCTTTTACTCTTTGCTTCTCTGCTGCTGCCCGCCCAGAATGCAGCCGATACCGCCAGCCACTGCGTGGTGGTCAGTGAGGGCGCACCGCCACTCCCCGCCCGGCTCATGGAAGGGCAGGGAAAGATCGATTTCCCCATCACCACTTCCAACCCGGAAGCCCGCAAATTCTTTGAGCAAGGCGTCGCCCAGATGCACTCGTTCTGGGCCCGTGAAGCCGAACGCAGCTTCCTCCAGGCCGCTCAACTGGACCCCGCCGCACCCATGCCTTGGTGGGGTGTCGCCATGGTGGCCAATGGCGACTACCGCCCCCATTTCCAACTCGTCCGCGACAAACACCTCCCCGGCACACTCCCCTCTACCGCCAACGGCAAACGGGCCCTTGCCGCCGCCAAACGGGCGATGGAACTCGCCGCCGTTCCCGGAAAAGCCACCGACATGGAAAAACTCTTTATCGATTCCATCTGGGCCCGCCGCAATCCTGATTCCGCCGACCCCGACGCCGCATACGTTGCCGGCCTCCGCAAAATCGCCGCCGCCAATCCCAAGGACGTCGAATCCCGCACCTTCCTCGCCCTCCATCTGATGGACGGCTTCAACACCCCCGCCCGCGATCCGCGCCCCGGCAGCATGGAGTCCGTCGAAATCCTCCGGCAGCTCGCCAAGGACTTCCCGGAACACCCCGGCGTGCATCACTACATCATCCACGGCTGGGAAGGGTCCAACTTCGCCAAGGACGCCTGGGACAGCTGCAAACAGTACGCCGCGCTCGTTCCCAACATCCCGCACGCCCTCCACATGCCCGGCCACATCTACGCCCAGACCGGCAAACTGAAGGAAGCGCAAAACTCCTTCACGGTCGCCGCCGCTCTCGAGCGCAAATACATGGCCGAAGATAAGGACTACGGCAACGGCCACCATGGCCACAACGTCCATTTCCTCGCCGTCTCGCTCTCCGCCGATGGCCAGTTCGATGCCGCCATCACCGCCGCCAAGGAACTCCTCACCTACGCCGAAACCGACAAGGAAAAGAAGACACCCGACGCCTATCGCACCGCCTTCCGCCAGGGCTCCTTCGCCATGGTTCGGACGCTGGTTTGGGGCGAAAAGTGGGATGAGATCCTCACCGGCTCCCTCCTGCCGGACCTCGCCACCCCTCGTGAAAAGTTCTGGCGGCACTGGGCGCGCGCGCTGGCCTTTAGCGCGAAGAAGGACGCGGCCTCCGCGACCACCGAACTTGCCGCCATGCGCACTGTGCAACTCGGCTTCAAGGATCAAGTAAAGGTCGCCCCGCCCCGTGAGTTCGAAGTCGCGCTCGAGGATGTGCAGGGCTTCATCTATCTGGCTCAGGGCAAGAACAAGCGTGCCTGGAAGACCCTTGAAATGGCGACCAATGCCGAACGCGCCTTGCGCTACAACGAACCGCCCATTTATCCTCGTCCCGTTGCCGAAGCCTGGGGCCAGGCCGCTCTCCGCGCCGGCGATCGGAAGCTTGCTGAGAAGGCTTTCCGCATTGCGCTCCACGAACTCCCGGAGAGCCGCATCGCCGTCGATGGTCTGCGCCAGTTAACCTCCCGGCGCCAGGACGCCGCCATCCCCGGCGGGAACTAGTTGGCCCGGATTCGCATTGCGGGAGCCGGCCTCGCCGGCTCCGCCGCGGCCATCGCCGCTATGCAGTGCGGCGCCGCTGTTCGCCTGTGGGACCCCTCCCGGGTCCCCAAACATAAAGTCTGCGGCGAATTCCTCACCCCTGAAATCCGCCCGGTTCTGGAGCGGTTAAAGCTCTGGGATGCCTTTCTCGCCCAGGAACCGGCGCGGATGGAACGAATGCGCCTCGTCTTCGGCAACCGCTCGGCTAATGGCCGCTTCGCCGAACCGGCGTACGGCCTAAGCCGTTACCGGCTTGATGCGCTGCTACGCGGGGAAGCCGAAGTTCGTGGTGCTCAAATCATCGCCGAACGCGTCCCTGGTACTGTCGATATCACCGCGCACGGCCGCCAGTTCGCAGCTCCGGGTAAGGACCGCCTCTTCGGCTTCAAAGCCCACTTTCGCGGGCC
>CANIFK010000024.1 GCA_947466555.1 Acidobacteriota bacterium
GGTGGGGCGACGGGGTTAGGGAAGGGTGTATTTGTCCTGCCGGATTTGGGGAGCACCAGCACGGCGCTGGTGACGGGAGACGGGTTGTTCCTGGTGGACAGCGGGATGGTGGAGCAGGTGGGCGATCTGGAGCGGGAGACGCGGGCGCTGGGGGCGCGGATCGGGGTGTTGTTCAATACGCACTGGCATTTTGACCATACAGGCGGGAATGTGCGGGTGGGGACGGGCGGGGCGCGGATTCTGGCGCATGAGAATGTGCGGCGGCGGTTGAGCGAGACGACGCGAATCGATTTTTACAAACGCACGGACCGGGCGTTGCCGGCTGTGGGGCGGCCTGGGGAGGTGTTTGGGGCCGATGGGGGCGCGATGACATTTGGCGGGGAGCGGATCCGGTATGTCCACTATCCGGGGGCGCATACGGATGGCGATGGGACGGCGCATTTTGAGAACGCCGATGTGTTGTGCGTGGGGGACCTGTTTTTTAACGGGATGTATCCGTTTGTGGATTATTCGACGGGCGGGAGTTTGGCGGGGATGATTCGGGCGGTGGAGGGGTTGGCGCGGGTAGCGGGAGCGGGGACGCGGATTGTCCCGGGGCATGGGCCGGTGGGAGGACGGGCGGAGTTACTGGCTTTTGGGGAGATGCTGGCGGGGGTGCGGGAGCGGGTGACGGGGTTGATGAAAGGCGGGCGGAGTTTGCGGGGGGTGAAGGAGGGGCGGCCGACGCGGGAGTTTGATGGGAAGTGGGGGGGCGGATTTTTTAAGGGGGAGGAGTTTGTGGAGATGATTTATCGGGGGGAGCGGGGGCGGTAGGCGGGGGCGAGGGCTACCAAGCGGCGATTTCGGCGACGCGGATTTGGCGGCCGTCGGTTTTGGCGACGTCGACAACGAGGCTGTCTCCGGCGGGGGAGACCTGGAGGCGCATCCAGGGTTTGCGGTCCAGTTCGAGGATGGTCTTTTCGGCACGTGTGGCCGAGGACCAGAACACGATGGCGTAGCGACGGCCGGCGAGGCGGCGGACATAGTAGACCCCTTCATTGGTGACGGCGGGATCGAACAGTTCGGCATCCTCGCAGACGAGTTCTTCGGGGCGATCGCCTTGGAGGGCGGTGCGGAATAAGGCCCATTTTCCTTTGTGGGAAGAGTAGAAGTAGAGGGAGGAGCGGTCGGGAGAGAAGGCCTGCTGGGTGACGACGCGGTTGGTGACGGGGACGGACTGGGCGGGGTTGGCGGCGGGGGCGCGGTGGAGGCTGCGGGTATTGCCTTCGCCGACGGCGAAGTAAATGGTTTTGCCATCGGGCGAGTATCTGAGGACGGAGGCTTCGGACTGCGGAATTGGAACGGACGCGCCGCCGGCGGTATCGACACGGAAGTGGCGGCGGACATCGGTCTGGCGGGTGACGAAGCGGAGGTGATGGCCATCGGGTTCCCAATCGAGCCCGTGGCGGACGTCATCGCCGAAGGTGAGCTGGCGGAGGGCGGAGCCATCGAGATTGGCCAGCCAGACCTGTTGTTTGCCGGAGCGGCTGGAGAGGAAGGCGACCTGGCGCTGGTCGGGGGAGACGGTGGGCAGGTAATCGGCGAACGCGGAGGAGGCGATGGCGGTGGGCGGGGACCAGGCGCCGTTGGGGAGGCGGCGGAAGTGGAAGAGTTCGACATCGCGGACGAGGCGGGCCATGGCGAGGTGGCGACGATCCGGGGAGAGGGCGAAATTGTCCACTTCTTCGCCGAGGACCGGGAAGGGTTCGGCGGGATGGCCGGGACCGCGTTTGCGCCAGATGCAGGCCCGTTCGAGGAGGGAGGCGCGGAAGAGGAGAGTATCGGAATCGAGGAAGGCCGGGTACATCGAGATGGGCGGGGTATCGAGGAGGCGGGCAGAGCCGGCGGCGCGGTAATCGACGGTGAGGGAGAGAACGTGGAGGGTTTGGGCGGCGTGGTCGTCGCGAATGAAGGCGAGTTGGCGACCGTCGGGTGAGAAGGCGGGTTGGAGGTACTGGGCGTCGTCGGGAAACTCGAGGAGGGAGCGGAGTTCGCCGGTGGCGGGGGAGTAGAGAAATGGGTAGCCGTAGCGGCGTCCGGGCTGCTGCATGGAGAGCGCGATCCACTTGCCGTCGGGGGACCAGGCGAGGCTGCGCGCACTGTGGGAGTACCAGCCGGGGATGGGGATTAAGGGGCGTTCGCTTCCGGTGGCGAGATCGAGAAGAATGAGGCGGCTGGACCGTGTATCGATGCCGCGCAGAAAGGCGATTTGGGAGCCATCGGGGGACCAGGCGGGGCTGACATCGTCTTCGGGGGCGGAGGTGAGGCGGCGGGGCGGGGCGCCGGGGCCATCGAGGGAATAGATGTCGTAGTTGTCACCGTGGGGGCCGTCCCAGGTGTAGGCGATGCGGCGGGAGTCCGGGGCGAAGGAGGGGGTGGTCTGGTTCCCTTCCCCGGAGGTGTAGGGGAAGAAACCGGCGACTTGGATGGGCGGTGGGGGCGCCTGGCGGAGGAGGAGAAATGCCACAGCGGGGATGGCAAGGGCGGCGGCGAGGAGCCAGAGGAGTTTACCGCGGAACCAGCGCGGGAGGGAGCGGCGACGGCGGACGGAGGGTGGGCGGCGCTGGCGGAAGGCTGTGAGATCGGTGGCGAGTGCCTGCACGGTTGGGTAGCGGTGGGCGGGGTCCTTTTCGAGAGCGTGGGCGACGATTGCGTCGAGATCGCCGGCGAGGGCGCGGCGGAGGGAGGAGGGATCGGACTGGCGGGCGGCGGCGATAGGAGTGCGGAGGCCGGCGGCGGCGTGGAGGCGAGCCGACATGAGGGGCGGTTCGGCGTTGGAGATGACATGGAGGATTTCGCCGACGGAACGGGAGCCCCAAGTTTCGGACGGGAACGGGAGGAGACCGGCGAGGAGTTCGTAGAGAACGACACCGAGGGAGTAGACATCGGAAACCGGGGTGGCAGAGGATTCGGGACCGAAGCCGTGTTCGGGGCTCATGTATTCGGGGGTGCCGAGGAGTTGAGAGGCGCCGGTGAGTTGTTCGCGGCCGAAGGTATGCCAATCCTGGAGGCGGGCGAGGCCGAAATCGATGACCTTTACCTGGGGTTGCCCTTGGGCGCGGGCGACGAGGATGTTGGCGGGTTTGAGGTCGCGGTGGAGGATGCCGCGTTGGTGAGCGTGGGAGACGGCGTCGCAGACCTGGAGGAAGAGATCGATGCGGGCGTCGAGGGAGAGGCGGGCGGAGTCGGCAAAGGCGGTGAGGGCGGCGCCTTCGACGTACTCCATGGCGAAATAGGGCGAACCGGCGTCGCTGGTGCCGGCGTCATAGATGGTCCCGATGTTGGGGTGATCCATATGGGCGAGGCTTTGGCGTTCGCGGTCGAAGCGGCGGGCGAGTTCGCCGGAGGCGTGGCCCGGCTTGAGGACCTTGAGGGCGACCATGCGGCGGAAGGGGTGGGTTTGTTCGGCGAGGTAGACGACGGCCATGCCGCCTTCGCCGAGGATGGCAACGGGTTCGTAGTTGCCGAAGCGGTCGGTGGTGGGGAGTTCGGGCTGTTCCAGCACCATGGTGAGGAGGCAGTGCGGACAGAGGCCCTGGGAGTCGGAGGTGAGGGGGCGGGCGCACTGGCGGCACCGCGGAGCTTCCATACCCGGGTACTTCGGGGCTGCAGGGGAATTTGTTACAGGGCCGGGGTCCGCGGGAGACACAGTTCAGCTCTCGGAGATGACGTCGATCAGATGGCGGATTTCGGTTTCGACGTCGGCCGGGTTCTGGACGGTCTCGGCGATTTCGGCGGTGAGGAGTTCGCGGTAGCGGCGGCGGAGGCGGTGGACGGCGACGCGGGCGGCGCCTTCGGTGGTTTGGAGGGCGGCGGCGGCGGCGGTATAGTCGCCATCGCCGGTCATGAACGCCTTGAGGTGTTCGAACTGGGCGGATTTGCCGGCGGACTCGAGTTCGGAACGTAGGAGGAGCAGGACGCGATCGACGAGGGCGAGGGCCCATTGGCGTTCGTAGAGGGAGTCCGGTGAGAGGGAGGAGGGGGTTTGGAGGTAGCGTTCTTCGACGGTGTCGAAGGAGAGGGAGGTGAACTCATAGCCGCCGCCACGGATGGAGGCCTGCTGGTAGGCGTAGCGGTCGGCTAGGAAGTGTTTGAGGGCGCCGAGGAGGTAGGAGCGGAAGCGGCCGCGGTTGGGGTCAGCACCATCGATGGACTGGCGTTGGAGGAAGGCGGTGAGGAAGCCCTGGGTGAGGTCCTGGGCGGAGGAGGGGTCGTTGCCGCGGCGGCGGAGATAGGCGTAGATGGGACGCCAATAGTGCCGGCAAAGCCAGTCGAGCGCTTCGTCCCGGCGGACCCCATCACCGGCGGAGAGGATCAGCGTCCAGCGGGTGGTGGGGAATTGAACATTGGTGGGCATCGGCGGGCGGGCTGCAGCAACGGCTGAATGGGAATTATATCGAGATTGCGGGGGGCCTCCGGGGCGCGGGAAAGAAAATCGAAAAACTCTGTAACAACGGCGCGGGGAGGGCGAAGTACGTGTGCAAGGAGACTTGAAATGGCGAAGAAGCGAATCGCGGTATTGGGCGGCGGCGTGGGAGCGATGTCGGCGGCGTGGGCACTGACGGAGGCGCCGGACTGGCAGGAGAAGTACGAGATTACTGTTTACCAGATGGGCTGGCGGCTGGGCGGAAAAGGGGCGAATTCGCGGAATCCGGCGATGGGCCAGCGGATTGAAGAACACGGGCTGCACATCTGGTTCGGGTTCTACGACAACTCGTTCCGGGTGATGCAGGGCGCCTATCAGGAGTGCTTCAAGAAGAAGCTGTTTCCGGATTCGCCGTTGCAATCATGGACGGACGCGTTCAAGCAACACAATATCCTGACGGCGATGGAGGAGATCAACGGCGAGTGGAAGGCGTGGCCGATTGAGTATCCGTTCACGGGCGGGGTGCCGGGATTCGGGGAAGAGCGGCTGATGACGAGCAAGCTGTACTTCCGGATGCTGGTGAAGTGGGCAAAAGAGCATTTGCGGGATTTGCTGGCGGAGTCGAAGGCGATTTCGTGGATCAGTTTCGCGGGGTTGATCCGGACGTCGATGCGGGCGATCCAGGCGGGGTTGTCGGCAGCCGACGACGCGCGGTCGGTGGACGGGTTCGCCAAGGTTGCCGATGAGTTCCGGCAGGGGATCTATAACGCGCTGGGACGGGAGCTGGATTCCAACGACGCGCTGCGGCGGAAGCTGGAAATTTTCGACCTGTTGTTCGCGATGGCTCGGGGGCTGATTGTGGACCGGGTGTTGCAGCGGGGGTTTGAATCGATCGACCATTACGACGCGCGGGAGTGGCTGAAGCGGCATGGGAGCCGGTGCACGGAATCGTCGATGGTGCGGGGCATGTACGACCTGGTGTTCGCGTACAAGAACGGGGATATCAATCAGCCGAGCCTGGCGGCGGGGACGGCGGTGCGGACGCTGTTGCGGATCATCCTGACGTACAAGGGAACGATTGTCTACAAGATGCAGGCGGGAATGGGGGAGACGGTGTTCTCGCCCATTTACAAGGCTTTGGAAAGCCGGGGCGTGAAGTTCGCGTTCTTCCATAAAGTGACGAATCTGGGAGTTTCGGCGGACGGCGGGGCGGTGGATGCGATCGACATTGACGTGCAGGCGCGGGTGAAGCCGGAGCTGGCCGAGCGGGGGTATCAACCGCTGTATACGGTGGGCGGCGTGCCGTGCTGGCCGGACGAGCCGTTCTACGACCAACTGGTGGACGGGGACACGTTGCAATGCCGGCTGGCGGCGGCGGGACGTACGTTGGAATCGAACTGGTGGACGGACTGCGAAGAGAAGATCACACTGCGACGGGGGGAGGACTTCGACGAGGTTGTGCTGGGGATTTCGATCGGGGCGTTTCCGTTCATCGCGCGGGAGATGATGGCGGCGAACCGGCGGTTCCGGGCGATGGTGGAGAACCTGCCGACGGTGGAGACGCAGGCGTTTCAGTTGTGGATGAACAAGTCGATTGAAGAGCTGGGTTGGGAGGGGAAGGAGCCGGCGATTGTTGGCGCCTACACGGAGCCGGTGGACACGTGGGCCGACCTGAGCCACCTGATCGGGCGGGAGGAGTGGCCGGCGGAGGCGGGGGTGAAGAACATCGCCTACTTCTGCACAGCGATGACGTGCCCGGATACGGCGCCGGTGGAGGACGCGGAGTATCCGGCGCGGCAGAAGGCGCAGGCGAAGCACAATGCGCTGGAGTTTTTGCGGACGTCGGCGAAGCCGTTGTGGCCGTCGGTATCGAGCGCGGAGACGGGCGGGCTGGATTGGAAGGTGCTGGTGGATCAGGCGGGGCGCACGGGGGAGAAGCGGTTCGAGGCGCAGTACTGGCGGGCGAACGTGGAGCCGAGCGACCGGTATGTGCTGTCGGTGCGGAGTTCGACACATTACCGGCTGAAGTCCGGGGATTCCGGGTTCGCCAACGTAGTGATGGCCGGGGACTGGACGGACAACGGGATCAACCTGGGGTGCGTGGAGGCGGCGACGGTGTCGGGCCTGATGGCGTCGCGGGCGCTGTGCGGCTATCCGAAGGTGATCTTCGGCGAAGAGGCGCAGATGGAGCAGGCGGCAGAACTGGCGGCGGTATGAGGCCGCTGCCGGAGTTCATTGAACTGGGGGCGCCGCAGACGTTCGCGGCGCCCTACGACATTCGGGAGTGCCGCTGTTACGGATTCATGCTGCGCGCCGACATCGGGGCGCTGCACCGGTTCTGCGACGGGTATCTGAACGCGGTGGCGCCGCCGGAGGCGGGGGAGCGGTACCGGGCGGCGATGGACCGGGTGATGCTGGTTTACAGCGACATGGGGCGGGTGGTGATCGGCGGGGCGAGCGGGTACCGGCAGTTCACGGTGCCGGAGATCGATGTGGCGTTTTGGATTCCGGTGGCGGCGGTGACGCCGGCGGGGACGATCAGCCGGCTGCTGTGGCTGATGACCTATGTGAGTGTGGACAACGTGTGGGCGACGGTGTCGGGCCGGGAGATCTACGGGTTTCCAAAGGGACTGGCGAAGGTGGAGAGCGTGGGGCGGGCGGGGGAGTTGGAGTCGTTGACGTTGGACACGATCGCGGTGGAGCGGTTCGGCCCGGAAGGGCGGGCGGCGATACAGCGGTTTTTGACGCTGACGAAGACGGGGCCGGGACCGGGAGTGGCGGGGCGGGTGTGGCGGTCGATGGGTGAGACGCTGAGCGAGGCGGCGGCGCTGGTTTCGGGCGCATGGCCGGGGGCGGGGTTGGCGGCGTAGTTTGTGGATTTGCTCAGAAACAAGCGATATCCGATGGTTTTTCTGAAGCAGTTCCGGGATATTGGGGACTCGTCGCGGGCTTGTTATCAGGCGGTGACGGAGGCGCCGGTGAACATCGGGGCAATGCGCGGGGCGGGGTTGCTGGCGGGGGAGTACCGACTGGAGATCGCCATGCTGGAGAGCCATCCGGTGGTGGAGGAGTTGGGACTGGAGAGCCACACCCCACGCATTCTGTCGGCGTTTCACGCGGACTTCGATTTTGAGATGGGGTGTGGGAAGACGATCTGGGAGCGGCGGGGGTGATCAGCGGTCGATCATTTTCTGGGCTGCGTCGGAGTAGCGATTACCTTGGACCGTGAGTTGGGCGGAGGCGCTGTCGATATCGGCGAGGTCGGCTGGGGTGAGTTGGACGTTGGTTGAGGCAACGTTTTCCTCGAGACGGTGGATCTTGGTGGTGCCGGGGATGGGGACCATGTAGGGCTTCTGGGCGAGGACCCAGGCGAGAGCGATCTGGGCGGGGGAGGCGTCGTGGCGCTGGGCGATGGATTCGAGGAGGGCGACGAAGGCGCGGTTGGCGGTGCGGGCTTCGGGGGCGAAGCGGGGGACGGTGTTGCGGAAATCGGTGGGGGAGAATGGCGTGGATTCGTCGATTTTTCCGGTGAGGAAGCCTTTGCCGAGGGGGCTGAAGGGGACGAAGCCGATGCCGAGTTCTTCGAGGGTGGGGAGGATTTCGGCTTCGGGTTCGCGCCACCAGATGGAGTATTCACTTTGGAGGGCGGCGACGGGCTGGACGGCGTGGGCGCGGCGGATGGTTTTGACGCCGGCTTCGGAGAGGCCGAAGTGTTTTACCTTGCCCTGTTGGATGAGGTCCTGGACGGCGCCGGCGACGTCTTCGATGGGGACATTGGGATCGACGCGGTGCTGGTAGAAGAGGTCGATGGCTTCGATATTGAGGCGTTGGAGGGAGGCTTCGGCTACGCGTTTGATGCTATCGGGGTGGCTGGAGAGGCCGGTTTGCTTGCCGTTTTCGTCGAAGGCGAAGCCGAACTTGGTGGCGATGACGACCTGTTTTTTGATGGGGGAGAGGGCTTTGCCGACGAGGGTTTCGTTGATGAAGGGGCCGTAGACTTCGGCGGTGTCGAAGAAGGTGATGCCGAGGTCGACGGCGGCGTGGATGAGCTTGATCATTTCCGCGTCGGCGGCGGGGGGGCCGTAGCCGAAACTCATGCCCATGCAGCCGAGGCCGAGGGCGGAGACTTCGAGATTGCTGGCGCCGAGTTTGCGGGTTTGCATGCTCTTTATCGTAGGCTGTTTTTGCGCTCACCGGAGGCCGGGGAGATAGCGCCACCGGGTCTGGCGGCGGAAGCGGGCGAATTCCTCGGGGAACCTTTCGGCGAGTTCTCCTTCTTCGGAGGCGATGCGCAACTCTGAGCCACCGATGTAGAGCAGGATAGAGAGAAGCAGTTTGGGGCCGGCCGAGAGGAGCAGGCCGGTAGCTAGGAGCATTGCCAGAAAGGCCAGATAGATGGGGTGACGAAGCCACTTGTAGGCACCGCCGGTGACTAGCCGTTGGGCATCGGCGTCCCTGGGCGCGGAGCGAAGGGCCCACACAAACAGGGCCGCGCCAGCTGGGGCGAGCAGCAGGGCGCCAGCCAGTTCGGCGGGACGGGCTCGTAATGGGCCATTTCCCATGGAACCGGTGAGCACGAACGCGGCCAGGACCTGGAGGAGAGTACCGATGAAGACAGGCGGCGTCATCCCGGACTCGAGGGCAGGCTGATTCTGACGGCGCAATCGCGGCAGGGCGCCCGCCGCCGCGGCGATGGCGAATACCAGCCAGGATGCCAGATAGGCACAGTAGGCCGCGAATTTTAACGGGTCCATGGAGTTGCTTCTTAGATTCTATGCGAGGCTGAAACAGGACAACCATGGCGCACCGTTACGACGTCTCGTTGAAAACTCTTTTCCTGCGGGACGGCGACGGCATTATTCGCCGCCGGTTGTTTGGCGGGAAAGTCACGGAGCACCTGGCGACCGAACAGCCGCAGGTGTCGAACAACCGGGCCGATATGGTGGTGCGTACCGCCGATGGGTCGCTGCATCA
Source organism: Acidobacteriota bacterium (assembly GCA_947466555.1). Taxonomy (GTDB): domain Bacteria; phylum Acidobacteriota; class Terriglobia; order Bryobacterales; family Bryobacteraceae. The sequence goes on from CANIFK010000024.1 coordinate 9,380, forward strand.
GGTGGAATTTCAGGTGGCGAATGAGCCGGGCTTTGGACTGCGGATGCTGGGATACTACTCCTATCTGGCTTCCACCCACCGGCAGCACGTGGTGCAAACGGTGCTGTATCTGGGGCGGGAGCCGCTTCGGCTGGAGAGTGGCTACCGCTCGCCGTCGATGGAGTACCGGTTTGAGATCGTGAACCTGCGGGAGTATGATGCCGAGTTGTTGTTGGCCAGTGCGGACTGGGCAGATACCGCGTTGGCGCTGTTGGCGAAGGGCGACCGGGAGAAGGCGCTGGCAGCCGCGGTATCGCGACTGCGCGAGATGCAGAGCGACGAGAGAGCCTGGGCGTCCGGAACGCTGCTACTGCTATCTGGCATACTGGGAATCGAAGAAGCTGTCAACGAGAGAATGAGGGAGGCTGGCATGATTGATTTGATGGAAAACAAGGTGCTGGCTCCGTTGATTCTGCAGCAGTTTGAAAAAGGGCGCAACGAGGGCATGCAGGGGCTGCTCAGTGAGCTCCTGACCGAGAGGTTCGGTGCGCTTCCAGCGTGGGCAGGGGAACGGCTGCGGGCGGCTTCTGATGAAGAGTTGCACCGGTGGGCGAAGCGGGTTCTTTACGCCGCTTCGCTGGAAGAGACGCTGGCTTAGGCTGGAATAGAGCCGTGTTTGATGATCTTCGTCATCACGGCGGTGAACTCATCGATCTCCTCTAACGTGGTGTAGACGTTGGGGGTGATTCGGAGTCCCTGGTACTCGCCAGGAGTGACAATCCCGACGGTCCAGATGCGGTGCTTCTCCCAGAGGTGCTTAGCTAGATCCGGCGCCTTGAAGCCGTCGATGCTGATGAAGCCGATGGCGCAGGACTGTTCGGGATCTTCGCTATTGAGGATCTTGACGCCCGGGAGTTGGCGGAGTTCGTTCGACCAGCGTTTGCGGAGATAGCGGAAGCGCTCGGCTTTGCGTTCGCCGCCGATGGAATCGTGGAAGTTGAGCGCTTCGGTGATGGCGTTGCGCTGGCTGGCGGGGTGGGTTCCGATCTCCTCAAACTTGCGGATATTGGCGTTCATCGAAGGCGGGGCTGGCATCATGGGCCAGATCTTTTCGATCTTCGATTTGCGCACGTAGAGCATGCCGGTGCCGATGGGGGCGAGGACCCACTTATGGAGCGAGGTGCCGTAGTAGTCGCAATCGAGATCCTTGTGTTTGAAGGGGAACTGGGCGAAGGCGTGGGCGCCATCGACCACCACTTCGATGCCGCGGGCGCGGGCCATCTGGCAGATCTGCTTGACCGGGAAGATTTGACCAGTCCGGTTGGTGACGTGGCAGATGTGGATGACTTTGGTTTTGGCGGTGATGTTTTCTTCGATGCGTTTGGTGAGGAAATCGAGGCTGGGAGGCGGGACGGGGAACTTGATCTGCTTGAGGACGATGCCGTCGCGGCGTTCGCGCTGTTGCCAGCAGGTGATCATGCGGCCGTAGTCCTGGTTGGTGGTGAGGACTTCGTCGCCGGGTTTCAGGTCCATGCCGAGCTGGACGATTTCGAGAGCCTCACTGGCGTTGCGGGTGATGGCGATCTCTTCGGTATCGCAGCCGAATTCGCGGGCGAGGCGGCGGCGGACGGTTTCGAGGCCCGGATCGAGAACGTTCCACATGTAGTAGGACGGGTTCATGTTCTCGATTTCGAGGTAGCGCGTCTCCGTGTCCATGACGATCTTGGGGGACGGGGAGACGCCGCCGTTGTTGAGGTTGATCATATTGCGATCGACCGTGAAGGCGTGGCGGATGTTGAGCCAGAAATCCTCGTCGCGGGCGACGGTGTCGGCTGGGCGGGAGACGACGGATTGGGCGGCGGATTGGGCGCGGGCTACGGAATCGACTTGGAAGGCAGCGACGGCGCCGGCCGTTGAGTTTAGAAATCGGCGGCGGTGCATAGGAATACTGTACGCCGCCGCCCGGTGAATGTCGAACGATTTTGCTTAGAGTTCGGGAGAAACAACCCAGTTGGTGGCCGTTACCTGGCGGGCGGACTTGGCGGCGGTCTTGACGCCCCAGCCCTGGCCGTTTTGCTGGTTCGCGCCGAAGCTGTAGCCCATGGTTTGGCTGGAGCCGGTGGCGGAGCGGTGCTGGAGGGAGCCGCTGGATTTGATGCTACTTACCATGAGATCGGTCACCATGAGTTCGCGCGGGGCGCCGGGTTTGGCTTCGGGCTTGGGGGCGGGGTCTGGGACGGTCTCGATGACACCGCCAAGACCGACAAATTCCTTGGGGGCTTTGAAGTCGTAGAAGCGGAGTTTGCCGGCGGGGAGGACGATTTTGGGGCCTTCGTCATAGGTGCCTTCGGCGGCGTTGTAGGCGAAGACGCGGAGCTCGATGGCTTCGTTGGAGGGATTGAAAAGGGTAATGCGCATCTCTTCGCCAACTTTGACGGTGAGGGGGTCGAAGGCGAGCATGACATCGGCGGCGTGGGCGGTGGCGGCACAGTAAACGGCGAGGGCAGCGGTATAGAGAAGGTGTTTCATGGTGTCCTGATTTGTAACTCGGAATTCGAGGGGGAGGAGGATCACAGAATCTGTGAGGTGGTCCCCTTTAGCCGACGGATTCACGGATGGAGCAGCGGGTGAAAACTGCGGTCGAAGATGTTTTCGGCTTTGGGCGCGGCGAGCATGGAGGCATCGTCACGCCATATGCTAATGGTAAAGCCGTGGTCGCCGACGGTGTGCGGGGTGAAGACCTGGCTGACGAGGTCCATACAGCGACCTTCGCGGTCGAGGTGATTGGATTCGCCACGGTGCGTGACAGGGAGGAAAACGGCGTGCCAGGATTCGAGGGCGCCGAGGAGGACCGACTTTGCCGGTGGGGCCGATTTTCCAGCTGAGGGCGGCGGCACAGCGGGCGATTCCAGGCATTTTGGGGTTTTGGGATAGGCCAGCAGACTGAGCCCCACGCAAAGGAAGTGGCTATCTGATGCAACCTATGTAAATGTCTATTAGACTTTTTCTATTTTCATTCGTGCTCGCGTCAGCGGGCGTTTACGCACAGGAGTGCAGCAACGCCTCTCTTACTGGAGCCTTTGGATACACACTGAGCGGTACGGTTACGAACGGCGACGGCAAACTGGTTCGCAGCTCCCAGGTGGGCCGGATCGTGTTTGATGGAAAGGGCGCCTACACCGGCGTTGCGGCGGTCAGCCTTCAGACGACGGTGGAGGTGTCCGAGTTTTCGGGGCAGATCTCGATCGGTGCGGATTGCACGGCTACGGCGAAGACCGGCACGGGCGCCGATGCAACCGATCTGGACCTGATTGTCGTCAATGACGGGAACGATTTCTCGGCGGTTGTGCGCGCGGGCGACGCGACGCTAGTTGGTGTTGGCACGAAGGTGGAAGGCAAGGGGACTTGCAGCCTGGCGACGCTGAACGGCACCTATGGCTACCAGGGTGAGGGCGTGGCCGCGATCAATGGCAAGTCTGTTTCGACGGCGGAAATCGGCATTTTGACGTTCGACGGCAAAGAAGGCGTTACGGGCACGTTCAGCGCGATTGGCGGCGGGCAGATGAACCGGCAGTCTTTCACGGGCACGTATGCACTGAGCGACATCTGCTTCGGTTCGGCCGCGTACAAGGTGGGCGACGTTACGTACCAGATGAACTTCATGGTGACCGGCGGCGGGAACCAGTTGCTGTATTCTGAGCTGGCTGCCGGAGCAGTGACGACGGGTTCCGGTGCCCGCACATCCTTTAAATAAACCCACTTTCCAGTAGATTTCGGCGCGTCTGCTCATGGTGAGAGACGCGCCGTAATTTTTGGTGGAGCGGTTTACCAGAGCAATTTGAGACCGAACTGAATCTGGCGGGGGGCGTTGGCCTGAGACGTGATCACGCCGAAGGAGCTGGACGTGACGCTGGTATTGGGGCTGCCGAAGCGGGGCGTGTTGAAGGCGTTGAGGAACTCACTCCGGAACTGCATGCGGAGGCGTTCGACGAGGCGGAAATCCTTGAACAACGAGAGATCGAAGTTGCGCATTCCGTCGCTGCGGATATCCGAAACGCGGGTGCCGAGGTTGCCGAAGGTGAAGGGCGCGGGCTGGCTGAAGACGCTCTTATCGAAGTAGGAGTCGAGGCGCTGATCGACGGGGCCTGTCCGGGCGCCGGATTTCCCATTGTTGTTGGGACGGGTGGCGGACCCGAAGAGGCCGGCGGTGTTGCTGGCAGAGAAGGACAGCGGGTTGCCGGTCTGAAAGTTGGTGAAGCCGTTGACCTGCCAACCACCGAGGAGGAGATCCACGACGCGGGAGGAATCGGCGCCGAAGTGGCGGCCACGACCGAAGGGAAGTTCGTAGATGTAGCTGGCGACGAGGCGGTGGGAGATGTCGAGATCGGAGAGGCTGCGGCTGGCGCGGATGTCGTAGGAGTTCTGGTGGCTGGTACCGTTATCGATGGACTTGGACCAGGTATAGGATCCTTCGAAGGTGAAGCCGCGGGAGAACCGCTTGGAGAGCGAATTCTGCCAGGAGTGGTAGGTGCTGGAGGCGCCGGCGACGTTGACGATGCCGACGCTGGCGAATTGGGGGAAGGGGCGGAGCAACTGACCGCGGGCGACCTGGCGATTGGCGAGGGCGCCGGAGGAGATTTTGCCGAAGAAGGGGTTGTCGACGAGTTGATTCAACTGAGAGCCAAGGGCCATGCGATCGGGCGTGAGTTGATTGAGGGCGACGCCGCTATGCAATTGGAGGCCGCGGGTGCCGACATAGGCGGATTCGAGCATCAGCTTGCCGGGGAGTTCGCGCTGCACGTTCACGTTCCACTGCATGGAGAGAGGCGCAGGCGTTTCGCGGATGACGGCTTCGAGGTCGCTACCGGTGCCGGTGAGGAGACCATCGGCGGAGCCGGGGAGGGCGCGGAAACCGGAGGGGTAAGGATCGCGAAGGAGATTGAAGGGGGTGACGCCATCGACGGAGTTGACCCAGAGATTGTCGAGGCGCCAGCCGGTGGTGCCGATGGTGCCGTGGGCAGCCTGTTGGGACTGGCCGTAGATGTTGCCGTAGCCGAGGCGGACGACGGTTTTACTGTTGGCCTGGTAGGCGAGGCCGATGCGGGGGGCGAGGTTGTTGAGATCCCAGATGTACTGATGGCGGTCGGCGCCGTTGACACCGACGAAGACGAGACCACCTTTGGCGCCATTGCCGAGGGGGGATGCGACATTGGGATCGAAGTAGTTGGTGCGGTTGAAGCGTTCGGTACGGGGAGAGTCGAAGTCGTAGCGAAGGCCGAGATTGAGAGTGAGTTTTGAGGTGATGCGCCAGTCGTCCTGGACATACCAGGCGGCGTAGATATTTTGGGTGGAAACGTTCTTGAAGTTCTGGATGAGGCTGTTGCCGCTGGACCCAGTTCCCAGGAGCATGGAGGCCATGCTGTTGCCGGCGGTGGCGCTGGCGGCATTGGGATTGGGCCCCTGGGTCATGGTGGCGGAGAAACCGAAGACGCCTTGATTGTCGAATTCGGCGACGTTTACACGGTGGAGGCGGCCTTCAAAGCCGAACTTGACGGAGTGCTTTCCCTTGATCTTCGTGAGGTTGGCGAGAGCGGTGTTGCTGTTGAAGGCGTTGTAGCGATTGCCATTGCCGCCGAGGGAGGCGTAGCCGCTGGGGGCGATGCGGGGGAACATCTGGACGTCGAGAATCTGATCGAGATATTTGGGGAAACCGAGGGTGGAGGGAGAGAAGCCGAGACCCTGGTTGGCGTAGACGTAGAGAGTGCGGGCGAAGCCCATCCGCACGTTCAGGATCATGGAAGGGGAGAGGGTGTTGGTGTAATCGGCGACGGCGCCGTGGACATTGTCGGACTCAATGACGCGGCCTTCGGCGATGGTGATGTCCTTGGGGAAGAAGATGGCGGGAACGCTTTCGGTGTTGCGTTTGGAGTAGCGGGCGAAGAACTTCTGGCGGTCGGTGAAACTGTGATCGATCTTTACGTCCCACTGGTCGAGATTGACGCCGGCGGAGCCCTGATTGGCAAAGTTGTTCTGGTTGGTTACGGCGTTACCGGGGGTATTGGAGAGCGGCATGTATTTGAGGGAATTGATGGCGACCGGGTCGAGGCGGGAGGCGGGGAGTCGATTACCGGAGAAGACGTCGCGGACGAAGCCGCCGGCGCCGTTGGAACGGGTGGAGAAGGGATCGAAGATCTGGATGAGATTGCCGTTGGCGACGCGGGTTTGGGAGAAGTCGCCGGCGCGTTCGAGAGTGGTGGGAACGGTGAAGATGGTGGACGAGGCGCGGCGTTCGCGGAGGCTTTCGTAGGAGGTCATGAAGAAGGTTCGGTCCTTCTTGATGGGGCCGGAGAAGGTGCCGCCGAACTGGCTGCGTTTGAAGCTGTTGAGCGGGGCGCCGCGGCGGTTATCGAAGAAGTTATTGGCGTCGAGCTTGGAGTTGCGCAGGAACTCGTAGGCGCTGCCGTGAAGAAGATTAGTACCTGATTTGAAGATGACGTTGAGGACGCTGCCCATGCTGCGGCCGAATTCGGCGGGGTAGTTAGCGCCCATGACCTTGAACTCTTCAATGGCGTCGACGGAGGGGAAAACGGAGATGCCGCTGAAGCCGGTGACGGTGGCGTGGGAGGCGCTGACGCCGTCGATGAGGGTATCCATTTGGCGGGCGCGGGCTCCGTTGACGGAGTAGCGCATTTCCCCGTAGTTATTGCCGACGGTGCCGGAGACGCCGGGGGTGAGGAAGATCAGCGAATAGACGTTGCGGGTATTGAGGGGGAGGTTGACGATGCTGCGATTGTCGACGACTTTGCCGATGGTGGAGGAGGCGGTGTCGAGGAGGGCGGCATCGGCGGAGACGGTGACGGATTCGGTGACTTCGCCGACGGTGAGGGTGATATCGACACGGGCTTGTTGCTGGACCTGAAGGGTGATGCCGTCCTGGACAAACTTCTTGAAGCCGGGGGCGCTGGCTTCAACGCGATAGGAACCGGGCGGAAGGAGGAGCGCCGAGTAGACGCCAACGGCATCGCTCTGAACCTGGGCTCGCGCGTTGGTGCCAGTGTTGGTGACCAGAAGGGTGGCTCCTGGGATAAGTGCGCCGGCAGGGTCCTTAACGGAGCCCTGGATGGATCCGGTAAAAGACTGCGCGAAAAGTGTGGCGCATGCCGCCATAAGGAGCGGAAGGCGAAGTAGTGTCATACGGGTCCCCAATCGAGCGTTAACCGGACGCGATGCCGGCCGTTACAATTTCATGTCACTTTGATTACAAGTGGCGAGTTGTAATAGCGTACACCAATCGGCAGGGGGGATA
>CANIFK010000025.1 GCA_947466555.1 Acidobacteriota bacterium
CGGCGAGGGGAGTGGCGTCGGGTTCGAGGCCGACGGCTTGTTCGAAGGAATGAATGAAGCGCATGCGGCCGTCGGGATTTTGGAGGGGATCGAGGATGATGAGCGTATTGGCGAGGGCGGTTTGAACGGGGGCCTGGTTGCGGGCGGCGAGCCAGTGGTAGGCAGCGAGGAGGCCGGCATCGGGGCCGCTGACTTCGTTGCCGTGGACGGCGTGGCCGAGCCAGACGATGGCGGGAGTGGAGGCGATCAGGCGCTGGGCTTCGGCTTCGGATGTCTTGCGGGGGTCGAGCAGTTTTTTCATCGACGCCTGGATTTCGGGGAGGCGGCGGATGTTGGCTTCGCTGCCGATGACGGCATAGACGAGTTTGCGGCGTTCCCAGCTTTGGCCGTATTCGAAAAGCTTGATGCGATTGGGGGCGGCGGCGGCGAGGGCTTCGAGGTATTTGATGAGATCGGAGTGGGTGGCGTGGCGGGAGCCGGGTTCGTAGCCGAGAACCTTTTGGAAGGTGGGGATGGCGGGATCGTAGGTGGCACCGGGCCAGTATTCGAAGTTGGACTGGGCGAACAGGGCCACAGCCGTGCAGAGGCACAGCAGGAGAGAGCGCATGATTTTCAGCATACGGCACAGGTCCGCTATTCTGATTGTGTGATCCGCAGAATTTTCCTGTTAACGGCGGCGGCCGTAGCGCTAATTGGCGCCCCGAAGAAAACGCCACTTGATGAGTATGTCGCCAAGCCAGATCCGGCGTACCAGTGGAAGCTGGCACACAAGGTGGAGGCGAAGAACAGCACGGGCTTCATTCTGGAAATGACGTCGCAGAGCTGGGGCGAGGATAAGAAAGTGGACCGGACGAAGTGGGTTCACACGGTGACGGTGGTGCGGCCGAAGGAGTTGAAGTCGACCACGGGACTGCTGTTTATTACGGGCGGGGCGAATGACGGGCGGCCGCGGACGACGGTGGACGGGCAGATGGCGGCGATTGCGGAGTACACGGGTTCGGTTGTCACCGAATTGCGCATGGTGCCGAACCAGCCGTTGGTTTTTGGCGACGATCCGGTTCCCGGGCGGAAGCGGACGGAAGACGCGATTATTGCCTATACCTGGCGCAAGTATCTGGACACAGGCGACGTATCGTGGCCGTTGCGGCTGCCGATGACGAAGGCGGCGGTGCGGGCGATGGACACGGTAACGGCGTTCATGAAGAGCGAAGAGGGCGGCGGGAAGACGGTGGACAAGTTCTTTGTCGCCGGTGGTTCCAAGCGCGGCTGGACGACGTGGACGACGGGTGTGGTGGACAAGCGCGTGATGGGCATGTCGCCGATTGTGATCGACATGTTGAACATCATTCCGAGCTTCATTCATCACTATCGGGCGTATGGGTTCTGGGCTCCTTCGGTGGGCGATTACTACGCCGAGAACGTGATGGACGAGATGGCGAACCCTCGCTACAAAGAGCTGATGAAGATTGTGGAACCGTACGAATACCGGGACCGGCTGACGATGCCGAAGTTCCTGATTAATTCGGCGGGCGACCAGTTCTTTTTGCCGGATTCGTGGAAGTTCTACTTCAAGGATTTGAAGGGTGAGAAGCACCTGCGGTATGTGCCGAATTCGGACCATTCGCTGCGGGGGACGGACGCGTATGAGTCGTTGATTTCCTATTACGACGCGCTGCTCAGCGGCAAGCCGCGACCGAAGTATTCGTGGAAGGTTTCCAAAGACGGGACGATTGAAGTGAAGACGGTGGATACGCCTTCTTCCGTGAAGCTGTGGCAGGCGACGAATCCGGACGGGCGCGACTTCCGGCTGGAGCAGATTGGACCGGCTTATAAGAGCACGGAATTGAAGCCGGTGAAGCCGGGTGTGTATGTAGGGAAAGTGGACAAGCCGGCGAAGGGTTTTACGGCTTACTTCGTGGAGATGACGTTCCCGAGCGGACGGAGTTTTCCGTTTAAGTTCACGACGGGCGTGGTGGTGAATCCTGACACCTATCCCTTTGCGGCCCCGGTGAAGGGGCAGACGAAAGTGGGCGGACGCCCGGCGAAAAGGTAACTATGTGGAGCTATAAGTTGTTTCGAATTGGCGCGCTGGTGCTGGCGGTGAACGGTATCGCGCACCTGTTGGGATTCCTGGGCAACCGGGGCGTGAAGCCGGTGAACGGGACCGAGTTCCAGATGAACGAACTGCTGTACGGGTTCAAGATCAACATGATGGGCACGATGCGGACGCAGGGCGACGTGTTCGACGGGTTGAACCTGGCATTCACGGTGTTCATGCTGACGCTGGCCGCGCTGGGGTTCACGTTGCGGGTGGAGCGGAAGACGGGCATTGTAATCGCCGCATCGCTGGCGGTGATGCTGGGGATTTCGGTGACCTACTGGTACATCATGCCGACGATGTTTTTGACGGCGGCGCTGGCGTGTTTCGCGGGTAGCGCGTACCTGGAAAAGAAGTAGTTACTGCACGGGCAGTTCGGGGGCGGTGGAGCCCCCGAGGCCCGCGTACATATCCTTGACCTTGGTGACCTTGCTGCCGGTGAAGGTGACGAAGGTCAGCTTGCCGGGCGGGCGGCCGTACATCCAGTCTTCGAGTTCATCGCCATCGACGATGCGGCGTTCCTTGCGGACGGGCTGGCCGACGGCGAGGCGGACCTGTTCGCGGTCCATTCCCTCGATGACGCGTTTCTGTTCGATGGCTTTGCGGACGGGTTCGGGCAGCTTCTCCATGTAGGATTCGGTGACCGAGCGCATCTCGAAATCGAGGACCTGGCCGAGCATTTTTTTGACGTCGGCGACTTCGAGAGCTTCGATGTTTTTGGGGAAGACGAGGGCCATGTAGGTGCCGGCCTTGGCGACGTTGTCACGGCCGGAGATGGGTGCGGTGCTATTGCCGACGCCGACTTCGACGCGTTCGTACCACTTGGGGCCGGTCTTCATGCCGTTGTTGAGTTCGAGTTCGATGCGATCGTCTTCGATCTTCACTTTGGTGATCTGGACCATTTCGCCGACGCGGGCGGCGGGGCCGAATTCGACGGCGGCTTTTTCCCAGACGTCTTTGTCCCACTTGCCGTTGGGCTCGATGGGGAGGTGTTTCTTGGAACGGGGGATTAGGACCTTGGCCTTGGCGTATTCGGCGGTGAGGCCACGGAGGAGGGCGAGGCGATCTTCGGTGGAGAGCTTCTTTTCCTTGGCGGGCGCGAGGGCGGCGGGGAGCAGCAGGAGCAAAGCGCGGCGGCGGTTCATGGTGCGGGTACCTCCTCTTCTTCCGTGTCGTCGATCAGGTCCGGCATGAGGGGCAGGCGCTGGCGGACGAGCGGGACGCGGTGCAGGGCGACGAACAGTGTGACGACGACGAGCAGCGTGAGGACACTGCCCTCTGGACCGTAGCTGCCGCCGCTCCAGAGGTCGCTGGCGCGCCATTCGAGGGTGTGGCCAGTCATCCCCATTCTAAAGCCGCTGAGATTGACGCCAAAGAGGGGAAGAGTAAAATTCCAGCCGAAGTGGATACCGATGGGGAGCCAGAGATCGCCGGAGCGGAGGAGGGCGTAGCCGAGGAGAACGCCCCAGAGGAAGGTATTGAAGAGAGCGAGGGGGGAGCTGTTGAGGTTGCCGGCGTGGGCGGCGGCGAAGAGGACGCCGGCGGGGAGGAGGACTTGGTAGGTGCCATACTTGCCGGCGAGCATTTGGAAGGGGTAGCCGCGGAAGATGAGTTCTTCGCCGAAGGCGCCGAAGAGGAGGACGATGCCGACGAGGAGAATGGACGCGGGAGAGAAGGGGTAATCGGGCGCGGGGACGAAGTAGGCTTTATCGATGAGCCAGGGGAAGCCGACGACGAAGAGGGCGGAGGCGGCGCCGAGGCCGATGCCGAGAGCGATGTGGCGCAGGGCGGCGTTGTGCCAGTGGAGGCCGATGTCGGGGAGCGAGCCGAATTGATAGATGCGGAGTGCCAGGACGGTGGCGATGGAGCCGCCGGCGAAGGTGCCGAGAGCAGCGCCAATGAAGAGTCCGAAGGGCTGTAGGAAGAGGAAGGCGATGAACTGGATGGTGTAGGCGAGGGCGAGGAATACCACAACGCGCACGCCGGCTATGAGGTGGGAGGGGGCCGGCGTGGGCGTTGGAGCGGGACTGCTCATGCGCGGTTACTTAACGACTTTGACCTTGACGCCACCGAGGGCGACTTTGACGGGCAGCACTTCGGCGCCGAGCTGGGTGATGACCGAAGACACCTTTTCCTTGGTGCCGGGTTCGACGAGGAAGAAGACGCAACCGCCGCCGCCGGCGCCGCAAACCTTGGCACCAACGGCACCGGCCTTTTTGGTGGCGGCGACGAGACCATCGATCAGTTCGGTGGTGATGCCGGGGGCATTCTTCTTGCGGAAGCTCCACTCTTCGCGGAGGAGACGGGCGGTTTCGAGCCAGTCGGCCTTTTCGAGCGAGAGGCGCATGTCGTGGGCGATGGAGGCGATTTGATCGAAGTTCTTGTGGACCTTCTTGTCGCCATCGATGTGGAGCTTGGTGACTTCCCAGTTGTTGATGCCGGAGTTGCGCGGTTCGCCGGTGTAGGCGAGGACGGTGCGCTGTTCGAGATCGGCGGGGTCGAGCGGGATGGCGACGCGGCGGATGCCGTCGGCACGGAGTTCGATGGCGCTGATGCCGCCGTACATGGCGGGGTAGTAATCCTGGCAGCCGGTGGGAACGCGAATGATTTGGGCTTCGATGTTCTGAGCGAGTTCGCGCAGCTTTTCGATGGAATAGCCGGCGTTGAGCCATTTGTTGAACGCGGCGCAGATGGTGATCAGCAGTGAGGAGGAGCCGGAGATGCCGGCGCCGGCGGGGGCTTCGGAATGGGAGTCGAGTTCGAGGCCGGTCTCCGGGGCGAAGAAGCTGACGGCGTAGGCGAGGAGGGCTAGCTTGTACTTTTTGGCCGCTTTGAGCTCGTCGAGGGAGGAGAAGGTTTCTTCGACACCGAGATCGCGGGAGCGGAGAACGATCTGGCGATCGTTGCGCGGGACGATGGAGCAGGAGGTGTAACGGTCGACCGCGAAGTTGACGGTGACGGCGTTGACATGGTGGAGGTAGAGGGGCCAGATGTCGAGGGTGCCGCCGGCGAGGTCGACGCGACAGGGAGATTGCGACGTGATACGCATGGAGTTTCCAGTGTATCGCGGGGGGCTAGCGGCGGGGGGTACGGGAGAGTAATAGGACGGCGCCGAGGGATTCGAGGGGAACGAGGAAGAGAGTGGCGCGGACGATGCCTTCGGGGGTTAGGTATTGGAGGAAGTGGACGAGGGTGTCTTCGTTGACGAGGCGGGGGAGGGCGAAGAAGGTGACGAGGATGAGCAGGAAGCCGATGCGGAGGCGGCCTTTGGCGGTGGGAGAATCGGGGGCGTGGTTGGCCGTCCAGGCGGAGAGGGCGGCGATGAAGAGGCAGGCGAAGAGGCTGAAGACGGCGAGGGAGAGGCCGACGGCGACGGGCGGGGCGACGAGGCGGCCGACGCGGATGGAGACGGTGCCGATGCCCATCCAGAGGACCAGGACGCCGGTGAACCAGCCGGTGAGAACGGCGCGGTAGAGGGCGGTGAGGGGGATGCCGCGGTTGGGTTGGGCGAAGACGGCGTCGACGACGATGGGGACGACGAAGAAGAGGCTGAGGAGGGAATAGGGGATGAGGAGAAAGAGATCGAGGTATTCGATTCCTTTGACGTAGGGGACCACGACACCGAAGAGGACGGCGACGACGAGATTGTTGACTACGGTGCGGGGGACCACCTGAGTTAGCATAATGCATGAGATGACACGGAAACGCATACTTCTTCCCCTTGCCGCGATGACCTGCGCGATTCTTGGGTTCGGATTCCAGGCCGCAACGAAAAAGGCGGGGGTGGCGAAGGATCCGCTGACGGCGGGTTTTGAGAAAGTCACCGTGGCGTCGGTGGCCGACGCGGTGGACCAGATTACGGGGCAGCGGGGGTTCCTGTCGCACGACATGCGGCCGCGGACGGGGAACATTCGCGTGGTGGGCCGGGCGACGACGGTGCTATTGAAACCGGCACCGGCGGACAAGGCGACGCCGGCGTTGTCGACTGGGTTTTCGACGGCGATGATTGATAATTCGAAGCCGGGCGAAGTGGGCGTGATTGTGATTGAGGACGGGCTGGACGTGGCGGGGATCGGCGGGTTGATGGGGACGGCGGCAAAGGCGCGCGGGATGGCGGGCGTGATTGTGGACGGGGGTGTGCGCGATTTGAAAGAAGTGCGCGGGCTGGGGCTGGCGATTTATGCGCGGAGCGTGGTGCCGTCGAGCACGGTGAGCCGGTTCGCGGGTGTTGCGAAAGATATTGAAGTGCAGTGCGCCGGGGTGAGCGTGAAGCCGGGGGATTGGATTGTGGCGGATGAGGACGGGGTGGTGCGGGTGCCGGCGGCGCAGGCGAAGGAAGTGTTGCAGCGGGCGCAGGAGATTGACGACCGGGAAACGAAGATGGTGCCGTACATCCTGAAATTCAAGGCTTTAACGAAGGCTGTGGAAGTTTTCAACCGGATTTAGAATTCGGTGGGTCAATACCCTAGTAGTCGTAGGGTATTTTTCCACAGGCACTCCCTATACTCAAACGCCGGGCGGCGGCCGATAAATAGTCATATGGCAGACAAACGCATCGAGCCCCGCCTGATGTGCGCGGACCTGGTAGAAATCGAGTGGCGTGACGGGAACGGCCGGACACAGCAGGCCGTAGCGAACCTGGAAGACATTTCCACGCTCGGGGCGTGCCTTCAGGTTGAGGTCGAAATCCCCCTTCGGACGGTGGTCCGAATGACAGTGATGAAGAATGAGTATGTCGGCGAGATTCGCTACTGCGTGTTTCGTGAGTTCGGCTACTTCCTGGGTGTGCAGTTTGAACCGGGAGTGAAGTGGAGTTCACGGGCGTTTAAGCCGCTGCATTTGTTCGATCCTCGCCGGTTACTGGACGTGCGGCCGGGTAAGTAGCGCAATGAGCGTTCGGAGTTTTGTATGCTTCGAACATGCATTTTATTGGGCTATTTGCGTTGGCGGCCGGGGTTGTTCTTGGCGGGCAGGTATTTGATGTAGCGGTATATGGGACTACGCCGGCGGGAATAGCGGCGGCGGTAGTGGCGGCGCGCAATGGGCACCGCGTTGTTCTGGTGGAGCCGACGAAGCATTTCGGCGGGTTGCTGACGGGCGGGTTGTCATATACGGACTTCCGGACGCAGGAATCGGTGACGGGATTTTTCCGTGAGTACATGGACAGGGTGCTGCAGCACTATGTTGCGACGTACGGGAAAGAATCGGCGCAGGTGCGCGATTGTTTTTTCGGGGCGCATGCGGAGCCGCACGTTTCTTCGCGGATTTTGCGGGAGATGGTGGGGGAGCAGAAGACGCTGACGCTGTTGACGGAATGGCGGTTCCGGAGTGTCGCCGGGGGTGGGCGAATCCGGTCGGCTACGTTCGACAAAGGCACGATTACGGCGCGGTTTTGGATTGATGGGACGTATGAAGGCGACCTGGCGGCGGCGGCCGGGGCTCCGTTCCGGTTGGCGCGGGAATCGACACGGGAGTATGGGGAGCGGTTCGCGGGGGTGTTGTTTTTCGATCAGGGGAAGTTACTGCCGGGGTCGACGGGGGTGAGTGATCCGCATATCCAGTGCTACAACTTCCGGGTGATCATGACGAACCGGAAGGAGAACATGGCGCCAGTTCCCCGCCCCGCTTCGTACCGGCGCGAGGAGTTCACGCAGTTGATTCCGTATTTCACGAGCGGGCGGATTACGGAAGTCTATACCGAGTCGCATGCGGGGATTTTCCGGTGGCAGCGGATTCCGAATGAGAAATCCGATATGAACGACATCAAGCAGGCGCCGATCCGGATAGCGTTGCCCGGAGAGAATGACGCGTGGCCGGAGGGGGACGCGGCCGCGCGGGCGAAGATTCATCAGCGCCATTTGGACTATGCGATGGGGCTGATTTATTTTCTGCAGAACGATGAGGCGCTGCCGGCGGCGATCCGGGCGAAGGCGCGGGAGTGGGGGCTGGCGAAGGATGAGTTTGTGGACAACGGGCATTTGCCGCCGGCGCTGTATGTGCGGGAGGCGCGGCGGATTATTGGGGATTTTGTGTTTACGGAGCACGATACGCAGCCGGCGCCGGGGTCTGTACGGACGGCGGTGCGGAAGGATTCGGTGGCGATTGGGGACTACGCGTTGAACTCACATGGGCACCAGGCGGGCGGGCCGTTGTACCCGACGCTGGTAGAGGGAGATTTCAGTTTTTCGACGACGCCGTTCCAGATTCCGTATGGGGTGATGGTGCCGCGGAAGGTGGAGAATCTGCTGGTCCCGGTGGCGCTATCGGCGACGCATGTGGGGTATTCGGCGCTGCGGCTGGAGCCGACGTGGACGGCGATTGGGCACGCGGCTGGGCTGGCGGCGCACCTTGCTGTTAGCGGGGGCGGGACGGCGCGGGCGGTGCCGGTGGGGCAGTTGCAGAAACTGCTGCACAAGGACGGGGCGGCGACGGTTTATACGTCCGATGTGGCGCCGGGGACGGCTGGGTTCGCGGCGGTGCAGTGGGCCGGGCTGCACGGGTATTTGAGTGACATTGTGGAGTACAAGACGGCGGTGTTGGAACCGTTGAAGAAGCGGCACGGGTTGCAGTATTCGTTTGCGTTTCCGTTGCACGCGGTGGGGCTGGACATGCCATTGGACGAGCGGCTGCGGGGGTTGTGGGCGAAGCGGCTACCATGTGGAAACGCCCCGGATGCGAAGACCCGGGGCGCTTATTTGGAGGCCGTTTACCGGCAGTGTGGGCGGTAGTTTAGAACTCGAAGCGGCCGATTAAGAGCAGGTTCGAGTTGGCGGTACCGATGTCGGAGAACGCACCGCGGGTGCCGCTGCCGATGCGGGCAAAGGCGCCGAGGTTGTTGAGGTTGAACGAGCCGTTGGGATCGGCGTACTGGGGCTGTTTGATGGGGAAGTTGTTGCCGTCCAGACGGACCTGGAAGCGGTACTTCTCCTTCACATGCCACCATTTGGCGATGGAGAACTGCGTCCATTGCAGGCCGGGCGCTTCGAAGGTATTGCGGCCGAGGGTGCCGGCGGTGAAGGGCGCGGGATAGGCGAAGGAACTGGCGTTGAGATACGGGTTCTGCGCCTGCGTGGGGAAGCGGTTGGGGCCGATGTCCCAGTTGTCGACCAGGGCGGCCTGGTTGCTGGTGACGATGTTCGGCCGCGATTCACCGGGCAGGTAGCGGTTGGGGCTGCCGGCGAAGGAGACGGTGAAGGGCGGGCCGGACTGGAGGGTTTGGGTCCAGGTGAGCTGCCAGCCACCGAAGGCGAGGTTGCTGACGCCGCCGCCGTTCATCCAACGGCGCCCTTTGCCGAAGGGGAGTTCGTAGGACATGACGGTGACGAAGCGGTGGCGCACGTCATAGCTGGCGCGCGCTTTTTCGAGACGGCGGTTGTAGAAGGTGATGCCGTTGTCGCCGGTTTCGGCTTCGGTTTCGGTGAGCGTCTTCGACCAGGTGTAGAAGCTGTTGAACGTGAGGCCGGCGGACATCCGCTTTTCAATGCGGACGGTGCCGCCGTGATAAGAGTTGTGGCCGTAGTTGGAGAAGTGGTTGATGGACCCGAAGTTGGTGAAGGGCAGGTAGTTCTGCTGGGCGGTGAAGATCTGGTTCAGCACTGCCGGATCGGTGGAAACGTTGAGCGGCAGGGTGTTGATGTTCCAGTTGTTGACGAGTCCGACGCCGGACTGGCCCTGGTATTGGAGTTCCATCATCCAGTTCTGGCGGAAGGCGTATTGGACGCCGCCGGACCAGCTCATGACGTAGGGCATGCGCATGTTGGGATCCCACATGTGGGCGCCGCGGCCGGCGAAGTTGGTGCCGAAGAAGGGCACGGAGCCGTCGGGCTGGACATCGTATTTGAAGGCGGGCGGGCCTTGGGAGAGGCGGAAGACGTGGCGGGGATCGCCGACGGGGGCGGCGATGTTGGCGGTGGCCAGGTATTCCTGGAACATGCTGTTGCGGTCAGTGGCGAAGATGTCCTGGTGGACCATGCCGAACGAAGCGCGGAAGACGAATTTGGGCCGGAAGTTCCAGGCCAGGCCGACGCGGGGGGCGAAGTTATTGAGATCCTTCTTCGCGAGCGGGCCGGGGGTGTGGAGGATGGCGCCGGCGCGGCCGGTGATGGGGTCACGGGCAGTGGGGTTGAATTGGGACTGCTGGCCGTACTTGGTTTCGTAGGGGCTTTCGTAGGAGTAGCGGACGCCGAGGTTCAGCGTGAGGCCGCGCATGGGCTTCCAGTCGTCCTGGAAGTAGGCCTGGTGGGACCACCAGCGGGGCAGCCAGCTGGCGTAGGCCGAGGTGTAGGTGGCGCTGGTGACGGTGCCGAGGAGGAACGAGGCGACGGTGTTGCCGGTGTTGGGCGTGAAGGGATTGTTGGTGCCGCCGAAGTTGTAGGTGCCGCCGGGGAGGTCGCTGGCGGTGGCGTTGTAACGGGTGCGCATCAGCTCATAGCCGGCTTTGAAGGTATGCTTGCCGGCCACCTTGGTGAGGTTGTTTTGGACGGTGATGTCTTCACCGATGTTCTGGAAGCTGGGGAGTGAAGCGAAGCCGAAGCCGATGTTGAAGAAGGGGAAGGTGGCGCCGGAGACGTTGGGGATGCCGAGCTTTTTGGCCCAGTCACCATCCTTTGTGAGGGCGGTTTCCTTGAGCACGCGGCGGTTGAAGCCGACGCGGAATTCGTTGCTGATGGTGGGGGAGATGATCAGCATGTCGGAGAAGACGACGTTGATGTGATCGACGGGCTGGGGCTGGGCGTTGGGGTCGATATCGAGCCAGCCGAACTGGGCCTGGTGATCACCCTTCCAGGCGCGGTGGACGGACTGGGAGTAGCGACCGTAGGCCTTGTGGTTGGAGGTGAACTGGTGGTCGATTTTGATGTCGAAGCGGGTGCGGTAGATCTCCTTCGGCTGGTTGACGACCAGGTTTTCGGTGGGTCCGGTGGCCGAGGGGATGCCGGCCTGGTTGGGGGCGGTGAAGGGCCCTTTGGCGAGGAAGTTCTGGACGGCGGGGTCGAAGAGAGATTTGGGAATAATGTTGCCGGGGAAGGGATCGCGTTCCCAGGTGCCGGCGGCATTCTGCCGGGTGGAGAAGGGGCTGTAGATGGGGAGCGGGCGGGGGTTGGTCATGCCGCCGAAGGAGAAATCGCCGTTGAGCATGTCGGCGGTGGGAACGGTGGTGCGGGCCGAGGAGGTGCCGGCGATTTCGGCATGGCGGGCGATGCCGGCGAGGAAGAACGTCTTGTCCTTGCCGTTGTAGAGTTTGGGGATTTTGACGACGCCGCTGACGAGACCGGTGGTTTCGTTGTAGGAAAAGGGATTGGTTCGGGGCAACTGTTCAAGGTAGTTGCGGTGGATCATGCTCTTGTTGATGTGGCGGTTTTCAGCGACGACGTGGAGGCTGTTGGTGCCGGATTTCATGACCATGGACATGAGGCCGCCGGCGGAGTGGCCGAATTCGGCGGGCATGCCGGTGGTGTGGATTTTGACTTCTTCAAAGGCGTCCTGGGTGGGGGAGACCTGTTCGTTGGGGCCGCCGATGTTGCCGATGCCGGGTTCCTTGCCGTTGACGCCGTCGACCTGGTAGCCGATGGCGCGGGAGCGCTGGCCGAGGACGTGGTAGCCGTTCATGGAGTTGGTGCCGGGGTAGTAGTACATCATGCGCACGGGGCGCTTCTGGCTGACGGGGATGGCGACGAGCGTATCGCCGGAGAGGACGAGGCCGGAGGCGGAGGTTTCGGTGTCGAGCAGGGGGACGCCGCCGGTGACCTGGACGGTTTCCGTGACGCCGCCGACTTCCATCTGGACATCGATACGGGGGACTTCACCGGTGCGGATGATGACGCCTTCACGGACGTATTTCTTGAAGCCCGGCGATTCGACGGTGATGCGATAGGTGGCGGGCGTGAGGTAGGGGATGTAGTAGGCGCCTTCGGTATTGGTGGGCACTTCGGAGGTGAAGGCGGTGGCGGTGTTGACGACGGTCACTTTGGCACCGGCGACGACTGCTCCGGTGGTGTCGGAAATGGTGCCGACGAGGGTACCGGTTCCGGTTGTCTGGGCGAGGAGCGTGGCAACCGACAGAAACGCGGCAGCGAGGCCGCTGAATATTTTTGACATGAATGAGTTCCCGTAACGAGTTCGCCGACGTGGCGATGGTTAGGGCAGTCAATCACATCGATCAGGTAGCTGTCAATTGAGGTTACTGGTGGGCACGCGGGCGGAGGACGTGATGGGTTACAAAATCGGTTTGAATGGGAACCTGGGATTTGAAGCGGCTGCGGATGATTACCTGATAGTTATCCGGCATGGTACCGGTTTCCTTTCGCAGGTTTTTCATCATTCCTTCAAGGGCTTCGGGGGTGGTGAGGTATTCGGCGGCGGCCCAGGTGCCTTCGGTGGAGGTGGAGGCGAGGACGAGAACTTCGCCCCAGCCGGTGGCGCCGTGGACACGGGTGATGACGGCGTAGTCCTCGGGGATGTCCTCCACTTCGGGGGCGGAGGGCTTTTGGTAGACCTTGGCTTCGCCTGGGCGGGGGCGGAGGTTTTTAACGGCGCCCTGTTCGATGATGAAGTCCTGCTCGACGGGGAGGTCCGGGATTTGGCGGTTGAATTTGGCGGGGCCGAGGAAGATGAGGTTGCTATTGCGGACGTCTTCCCAGGCGAGGACGGTTGAGCGTTTGAGGACGAGGTCTTTTAGGGGGCCGAGCGCGACGGCGATGCGGAAGGCCGCGGCGGCTTCGCCGAAGGGGGTCCAGCGGTAGGTGGGCGAAGGGGGAGTATTGGACTTGACGAGTTTGCTGAGTTCAGAGAGAGGAATTTCCTGGGGGGCATCTTTCCAGTCGTTCACCCAGGGACTTCTGAAGTAGTGGGTGTTGAGACGGACGAACATGGGGCTACCGAGGACGACGACGACGGGACGCTTCGAATCGACGATGGGACGCCAGAATTCGTGGAGGTCGCCGGGGGCGGCGACGGCGGAGGGGGCGACGACGCGCCCGGCGCGCCAGAGGGTGAAGAGGGTGCCGGCGAGGAGGAAGACGAGAAGGCCGAGGGCAAAGGCGCTCCACTTCCAGGGATTGAGGGCCGGGGGAGGGGGTGGCGGCGGAGGGAGGTGGGCGGCTGGCTGGCCGGGAGGGGAGACGGGATCGAAGGCGAGGGCGAAGTGGCCCTTGGGAATGGATAGGCGGTGGGTGGCGGTGGGGTCTTCGTTGTTGTAATAGCGTTCGAGGCGCTGGCGGAGTTTTCCGATCTGAACGCGGACGGAGGCGTCGACGCGGGGATCGTAGTCCTCCGGCTTGTTCATGACGTCTCGCCCGATGGAATATTCCTTAAGGGACCGACCACTACCGGAGAGGTAGGCGTCAGCGAGGTAGCCGAGGAGGCGCCGGAGAGCTTCCGCGGTGCGGAAGCTTTCGCTTCCGAGTACGCGTTGGAGTTCCTGCTGAAATTCGGCGTGATCAACGTGTGGTGCTGACACGTCAATAGTTTACACGGAATGGAAGGCGTCAGGTTAACCGGTTAACTACCGGTTTTCTGCCGTTTTCTACTTGGGTTGCCTCGGTTAAGCGGGGTACTAGTTAAGTATGTCTCGCTTATCCCTGTCGATTTACCTGTCGTTAATTTGTGCGTGGAGCGCCTGGGCTCAGGAGGCCCGGGGGAGTTTGGTGGGGCGGGTGGTGGACCCGAGCGGGGCGTCGATCCAGGGTGCCGCCGTGGTAGTGAAGAGCAAGACGATGGGCACCACGCAGAAGGTGGTGACAAATGAGACGGGGTTCTATCAGGCGTCCTATCTGATACCGGGAGCGTATTCGGTTGAGGTGACGGTGACCGGATTCACCCGGTTCGTGCAGGATCCGGTGGAGATTCGGGTGAACGACCGGATCGAGTTGCCGATTACGTTGCAGGTGGGGACGGCGGAACAGAGCGTTACGGTGGTGGGGGAGACGCCGTTGTTGAATACGAGTTCGGCGTCGCTGGGGACGGTGATTGACGCGAGGCGGGTGGCGGAGTTGCCGGTACCGCATGGGAACCCGATGTTCCTGATCAGCCTGGCGTCGGGAGTTTCATTCAGCCGCGATGCGCGGTTGGACCGGCCGTTTGAGCCGACGCACATTGTGGGTTATTCGATGGATGGGACGCGGGCGAACCGGAGCGACGTGACGCTGGACGGGTCGGTTGCGACGGCGACGGCGAATAATGGCGAGGTGATCGCGTCGTACGTGCCTCCGGCGGACATTATTCAGGAGTTCAAGGTGCAGACGGCGACGTTCGACGCGAGTTTCGGGCAAACCGAGGGCGGGGTTACGAATATTTCGATCAAGGCCGGGACGAATCAGTTGCATGGGACCGCGTACTTCAACAAGCAGGTGCCGAGTATGTTCGCCAACGATTACTTCGCGAACATGAGCGGCACGCCGCGTCCGGATTTCACTTACAACCGGTATGGCGGTTCCGTCAGCGGTCCGGTGCGGATTCCGAAACTCTATAACGGGCTGAACCGGACGTTTTTCCTGTATGGGTATGAGGGGATTAAGGAGGACCGACCCCGGAATAACGGAACGCCCACGGTGCCGACGGCGAAGATGAAGAACGGCGATATGTCGGAGTTGTTCAGCTTGCCGAACCCGAGCTTGTATCAGGTTTATAACCCATTTAAGGGGCGCGAGGTAGTTACGAACGGGAACCGGCTGATTCAACGGGACCCATTCCCGGGGAACATTGTGCCGGCGAGTTTGATCAGCCCGGTGGCGAAGAACATTTTGAAGTTCTTCCCTGATCCCTTGCAGGCCGGGGTGCAGAACAACTATCAGCGGTCGGAGTTGACCGAGCATGCTGACTATGGCTCGCATACGATCCGGGCGGACCAGACGATCAGTGATGCGAACCGCATGTTTGTACGTGCGAACTGGTATGACCGGAATAGTACCTATAACGACTATTTTTCGAACATCGCGACGGGGAATTTGTTCCAGTTCATTTCACGCGGGGCGGTGATCGATGACGTGCACACGATCGGCGCGACGATGGTTTTGAACGTTCGGTATGGATACAACCGCTTTATCCGGGCGGATGATAATCCGTACAAGTCGCATGGGTTTGATTTGACGACGCTGGGGTTGCCGACGGCGTTGAACAGCCTGACTTCGGACGATATACGAAAGTTTCCGCGCATCGATTTGACGGGGTACCAGGGAACGTCCGGCGGGGGTGAATGGCGGCCGAATGACACGCACAACGTGAACGCCACGCTGTCGAAGTCGCAGGGTTCGCACTTTATGAAGATGGGTACGGAGTTCCGGTCGTATCGGGAGAATCGGCGTGAGTATGGGAACAATGTGACGGCGCAGTTTGCGTTCGATACGGCGTGGACGCGCGGGCCGAATGTGAACTCGCCGGCTGCGCCGTCGGGCTACGGGCAGTCGGTGGCGGCGTTGTTGCTGGGGTTGCCTACGGGTGGAGGGATCTGGCGGCCGGCGTCGTATTCGGAGCAGTCGACTTCGTGGGGATTTTTCTTCCAGGATGATTGGAAGGTTTCGAAAAAGCTGACGGTGAATCTGGGGCTGCGCTGGGAGTTTGAGACGGCTTTGGAGGAGCGGTACAACCGGAGTGTCCGCGGCTTTGACGCGGCGGCGACGTTCCCGTGGGAGGCGCAGGCCCGGGCGGCGTATGCGACCAATCCGGTTACGGAGCGGCCGGCATCGGCATTTAATGTGCGGGGCGGATTGACGTTTGCGAACGTCAACGGCCAGCCGGGTGGGATGTACGAGACGCCGAAGCTGAATTTCATGCCGCGGTTGGGATTTGCTTACAATTTGCGGTCGACGACGGTGTTGCGCGGTGGATATGGCGTGTTTAACGGGTTCCTGGGGCAGCGCCGGAGTGACGTGTTGCAGACCGGGTTCAGCCGGCAGACTGATTTCCAGATTACGAATAACGGGTATTTGTCGCCGGTGGCGACGCTGGCGAATCCGCTGCCGACGGGGCAGTTGTTCCCGGTTCTGGGTGCGGCGCAGGGCTTCGAGACGGGGATTGATACGGGGTTGACGTTCTTCAATGGCACGCCGAAGGTTCCGTATATGCAGCGTTGGCAGTTGGGCGTTCAGCAGACGCTGAAAGGCGGGTTCCTGCTGGAGGTTGGTTATATCGGGAACCGGGGCACACGGATTGAGACGAATCGGGACCTGAATGCGATTTCGAATTCGTTTTTGAACGGGGACCTGATGCGCACGGCGGCGATGGTGGCGAACAACAACTATTTGTCGGGCAATCTGGGGAATCCGTTCCGGGGATTGGTGCCCGATTCGGCGCCGAATTTAAATGTCGGGACGACGCGGTCGCGCGCGGCGCTGCTGCGTCCGGTGCCGCAGTTTGGTGCTTTGACGACAACGACGAATCAGGGGTATAGCTGGTATCACTCGCTGCAAGTGCAGATGGAGCGCCGGTTCTCCAAAGGTTTCACGGTGCAGGGGAACTACACGTTTTCGAAATTCATGGAGGCTACGGCGTACATGAATGCGGGCGATGCGCGGCCGGTTGAGGTGATTTCGGACTTC
>CANIFK010000026.1 GCA_947466555.1 Acidobacteriota bacterium
CGGCGTCATAATCGGCAAACGCAACACTCATCCCCTTCCCCGGACACTTCTCTAATCCAGCCGACTTACTAACATCGGAAAACGTCCCGTCGCCCATATTCCGAAACAGTTGATTCGTAGTAGCCGCAAAGTGCCGCGGATGACAGTACACCCGCACGTTCTTCGCCCGGTCCCCGCACCACGGATTGTTCGTGGGAGACCAGTTCAGATAGTTGACGACAAACAGATCCTGCCGTCCGTCGCGGTCGTAGTCGAACCACCCGGCCGCCACCGTCCAGGCGCCCGTCGCCGGCAGCGCCACCAGCACAAACGTCCCGTCGCCCTTGTTCCGGTACAACCGGGGCGCTGGCATCGCGGGCACGAAAAGGTCAACAAAGCCATCATTATCGAAGTCCGCCGCCGCCGCGCCAAACGCAAACCCTTCCCCGGCAAGGCCAGCTTTCTCGGTCACATCGGTGAACCGAAAATCGCCGTCGTTGCGATACAGCCGATTCCAGTACTTCGGCCCCGTCTTGCGAAAAGACGGCAACTCCGCCCCATTGGCAAAGAACAGGTCCGGCCGCCCATCGTTGTTGTAGTCAAACACCGCCAGCCCGCCCGCCATCGTCGAAGCCAGATACTTCTCCGGCGACGGAGAATGCTCCAACACAAACCCCGGCCCCGTGGCCGGCCCAAACGTAATCCCATAGCTAACAACAGAAAGGAGGAAACAGAACCGCATCTTAGACCCCACCAATCATGGCCGCACAATCTCCACCGCGCTCACCGCCTCCGCCTGCGCCGCCACCCGCGCCCGGATCTCCGCCGCCACCTTGTCCATCTCCCGCGCCTGCGCCGCCGCCCCCGTCCGCTGCAATGCCCGCGCCAACTGGAAATGTACCGACCCGTCGGTATCCCCAGCCAACGCCCCCCGCAACGGCGCAATCGCCTTCGCCGGTTCGTCCACCGCCAAATACGCGCGACCCAACGCCGCCCCCGCTCCCCGCGCCTTCAACAAATGCGGGATCGCCTCCGCCGCCTTACCCGTCTCCAACAGCGCCTCCCCCAACTCGGCCTCCATCCCATGCTTCGCCAACACGGGCAACGCCTCCTCATACGCCCGCCCCACAAACAGCGCCCGCGCCAACCCCTTCTCCAACGCCGCCGCCCCCGGCTGCAACCCCAGCGCCTTCCGCCACGCAGCAGCAGCCTCCGCATGCGCGCCCCGAGCCCGCGCCGCCTCCGCCTCCGTCTCAAACAACGGTACCGACGGCCCCAACGCCGCCAGCAACCCAAACGCCCGCAGCGCCTGCTCGCTCTTGGCCACGATCTCGGCAAACACCCCAACGCCCGGCCCCGCCAGCGCCCGCTCCGCCGCCGCCCAGTCCGCATGGCCCGTCTTCTCATACAGCTCCGCCAAATACCCATGCGCCGGCCCAAATCGCGGGTTCTTCTCCACCGCCTGCCGCAACAACCGGAACGCCGCCTTCGGCTCATCGGCAGCCAATCGCGACCGCGCCAACAACGTCAACGCCTCCGCCCCGCCCGCCGGTAGCTTCCCGAACAGCACCTGCGAATACTCCGTCAGCGCCACCCCCAACCCGCGCCACGCCACTGGATTCTTCGGCTGCATCCCCGCCAGAATCTCAAACTGCCGGATCGCCTCCGGATGACGCCCCACGGCGTAATAGGCATCAGCCAGCTCCAAAACCACCACCGGATTCTCCGGCATGGTCTTCGTGGCCTTCTCCAAAAGGGGAATCGCCAACAACGGCTCGCCCAGCTTCCCGTGGCAAATGCCCAGCATCATCGACGCCGGCCCAAGCCCGGGCTCCAGCCGCAGCGCCGTCTTTAACTCCGTCGCCGCCGCCCGGTAATTGCGCGCCTGAAACAGCGCCAAGCCCAGATTCATCCGCAACCCGCCCACGTTCGGCATCTGCGCAATCAGCTTCCGATACACCGTCGCGGCCTCGTCAAAACGCCCTGACGCCATCGCCGCCCGCGCCTGTTCCGACAGTGCCGCCGGGTCGGCCGGCTGCGCCGCCAGCCCCATCATCAACAAAGGAAGGAGGACAACTTTCATGAAGACAGCCACTATCTTAACCAGACTGCAAAGACGCAGGGGTATCCCGGGTGCTAGATTGAAGGGTATGGCGCAAGCCAATCCCTTCCAGGACCCGCTCCGGTTCGAGCGCCGCGTCCCTTCCTGTGCCGTAGTTATCTTCGGCGCCAACGGCGACCTGACCAAGCGCAAGTTACTCCCCTCCCTTTACCGGCTGGCCTTCGAGCGCAGGCTCCCCCAAGGCTTCGCCGTCGTCGGCATCTCGCGCACCGCGATGTCCGATGACGACTTCCGGAAAACGCTGGAGGCTTCCCTCAAGGAGTTCCTCGAGAACAGCCCGTTCGATCAGGCTCTCTGGGACGACTTCGCCCGGGGGCTCTTCTACCTCGCCGGCGACGTCGGTGACGATGCCGCCTACCAGCGCCTCGCCGTCCGCCTCGATGAAATAGCCAAGACGCGCCAGACCGCCGGCAACGTCCTCTTCTATCTCTCGACGCAACCCAGCCACTACGGCACCGCCGCCGGTGGTCTCGGCCGCGCCGGTCTCGCCAAAGCCGCCAACGGCGCCTGGCGCCGCCTTGTCGTCGAAAAGCCCTTCGGCCACGATCAGGCCAGCGCCCGTGAACTGGAGAACCAGCTCCACGAGCACTTCACCGAAGACCAGCTCTACCGCATCGATCACTACCTGGGCAAAGAGACCGTCCAGAACATCCTGGCCTTCCGCTTCGGCAACCCGCTGTTCGAGCCGCTCTGGAACCGCCAGTACATCAATCACATCCAGATCACCGCCGCCGAATCGATCGGCGTCGAAGGCCGCGGCGGCTACTACCAGGAAGCCGGCGCGCTCCGCGACATGATCCAGAACCACCTGCTGCAGGTCCTGGCCACCGTCGCCATGGAGCCCAGCGCGGTGTTCGAAGCCACCGGTGTTCGCGACGAACGCGCCAAGCTTCTCCGCTCCATCCGGACCTATAAGCACAGCGAAGTCCACCAGCACACCGTCGCCGGCCAGTACGGCCCAGCCCGTGTCGGCGGCAAGGATCTCCCCGGCTTCCGTCAGGAAGAAGGGGTGGACCCGCAAGCGATGACCGACACGTACGCCGCCGTGACCTTCCAGATAGAAAACTGGCGCTGGGCCGGCGTGCCGTTCTACGTCCGCACCGGCAAGCGCATGCCGAAGCGTGTCACCGACATCGCCATCCGTTTCAACCCCGTCCCCCATTCGCTCTTTATGACGGAGGGCGAAGGCGGCGAGTCGATCGACACCGCCCGCCCCAACATGCTCATCCTCCGCATCCAGCCGGAAGAGGGCATCTCGCTCCGCTTCAGTTCCAAGCAGCCCGGCGCCGGCATGAAGCTCCGCCCCGTGTCGATGGACTTCAACTACGGCACCAGCTTCGGCGGCCGCACCCCCACGGCGTACGAAACACTCCTGGTCGACGCCATGGTCGGCGACGCGACGCTCTACACCCGCCAGGACATGGTCGAGGCGAGTTGGACCGCCGTGCAGCCAATCCTGGAAGCCTGGCAGGAGCACAAGCCCGAGCAGTTCCCCAACTACCCCGCCGGCACCTGGGGTCCGAAGGAATCGGACGAAATGCTCGCCCGCAACGGCCACGAGTGGAGGATTCCGTAATGCCGGCCCTCGTCGAAGAGATCCGCGCGGAGAAACTCCTCAAGGATCTGGCCAGCGTCTGGAAAGAGCTCGGTCAGCACGAAACCGAATACGCCGTCGTTCGCGCCTGCGCCCTCACCCTCCTCGTCGCCACCACCGGCGACGGCGATGAACAGGACCTCGCCGGCACCCTCGGCGACCTGATGCACTCCAACCCCAGCCGCTACGTCGTCCTCCGGCTGGTCGACAAACCCGAACCTGAGTTCGCCGCCCGCGTCTTCGCCCAGTGCCAGCTGGCCTTCGGACGCCGCCAGCAACTCTGCTGCGAACAGATCGAATTCACCGCCACCCGCGACCGCATCCCCGATTTCTACGCCGTCGCCCTCGGCCTCACCGTCGCCGACCTCCCCGTCCTCCTCTGGATCCGCGACGCTCAACTGCTCATGGAACCGGCCTTCCAGGCGCTCCTCCCGCTCGCCCGGCCGCTCATCATCGATTCGGCCCAGTTCCC
The DNA here is from genome assembly GCA_947466555.1 of Acidobacteriota bacterium. Taxonomy (GTDB): domain Bacteria; phylum Acidobacteriota; class Terriglobia; order Bryobacterales; family Bryobacteraceae. The sequence goes on from CANIFK010000026.1 coordinate 4,168, forward strand.
CGACGCCCTCGCCGGCCTCAAGGAAATGGAACTTCGCCGCGATGCCGGCTGGCGCGTCAAGGACCTCGCCTGGAGCCGCCTCACCGTCTGGCGCGAAACCATCGCCCAGATGTTCGAAACCAGCGCGTGCCGCAATCTGGTCAACCGCATCGACCGCGTCGAAATCAAAGGCCGCTTCGGCCCCACCGGCACCGACGTCCAGTACCTCGCCGCCTGGCTCCGCCGCATCCTGCCCAACGCCCAGATCACCGCCACCGGCTCCGGCGTCCAACGTATTCGCCTCGTCGCCGGCGGCCAGCGCGTCGAAGTAGCCGACGCCGGCGAAGCCCTCGTCGCTACAAGCCTCGACGGCATGGTCACCCGCGTCCCGGACCCCGTCCGCTCCGACGCCGACTTACTCGCGGAAGAGCTCAGTATCCTCGGCCCCGATCCCACTTACGATGCAACCCTGCGCGCGGTAACTCGCGGCATTAACTGACATGAACTTTCAGACCGTACTGAGCGCCGACCCGCTGGCAGCCGCCGAAGCATGTGGAGACCACATCCTTCAGATTCTTGCCGAAGCGCTCGCCGAGCGGCCCACCGCCGCTATCGCCGTTTCCGGCGGCACCACCCCGAAACTCCTCTTCCAATACCTCGCCAAGGCCACCTTTGACTGGTCCCACGTTCACCTCTTCTGGGTCGATGAACGGGCCGTCCCTCCGGGGGACCCGCAAAGCAACTACACCCTCGCGCACGATAACTGGCTGGAAGTGATCAACTATCCCCCGGCAAACATCCATCGGATGCAGGCCGAACTGCCCGTCTCCGAAGCCGCCGAACGCTACGCCGACGACATCCGCGGCCACTTCCACCTCCAGGAAGGCGAGTTCCCGGTCTTCGACATCATCCAACAGGGCATGGGCCCCGATGTCCACACCGCCAGCCTCTTCCCCGGCGAACCGCTCGTGCTCGACCGCACCGGCATCACCGCCGCCGTCTACGTCGAAAAGCTCAAGGCAGCCCGCATCACCCTGCTGCCTGGCGTCCTCGCTCGCGCCCGCCATACGCTCATGCTCGTAACAGGAGCGGATAAGGCCCCGGCGCTGAAGACGGTCTGGTCGGCACCCGAGACGCTCCTCGAAGCCCCCGCTCAACTTACCCGGCACCACCAAGGCACCGTCACCTGGTTCCTCGACGAAGCCGCCGCCGCGGGGCTCCGCTAACCGCCATGCGGCTGTCCGTCGTGGCGCTCTTCGCCCTAGGGCTCATCGGTTGTGGTGGTTCCGCCCCCAAACCCAAAGAGGCCCCTGCCCCCCGCAAGGCCGACGTCGAAGTTCCTCCGCCCATCAACCGGCTCGTCTTTGGCGGCGATGTCATGCTCTCCCGCCATGTGGCCCAGCGCATGAAGGCTTCCGGCGACCCCGCCCTCCCCTTCCGCAAGATCGCCCCGTTCTTCAAGGAAGCCGATCTGGCCTTCGTGAACCTGGAATCGCCCTTCTCCGACAAGGGCAATCCGCCCACCGCCGGCATGGTATTCAAGGCCCCGCCGGAGGGCATCGAAGGCCTCCTCGCCGCTGGCATCGACGTAGTTTCAACCGCCAACAACCACACCCGGGACCAGCACGAATACGGCCTGCTCTACACGCTCGACTGGCTCGAAAAGAACAAGATCGCCGCCGTCGGCACAGGCCGCGACGAGGCCGCCGCCCGCCGCGGGGTCGTCATCACGGCCAATACCGTCAAGTTTGCCTTCCTCGGCTACACCTACGACCAGCGCAACGGCAATCACAAGGACGACGACAACCGCATCAACGGCCTCGACATCGTCCGCCTCCGCGAGGATATCGCCGCCATTCGCCAGATCTCGAACGTGACGGTGGTCTCCATGCACGCCGGCGTCGAGTACGCCAAGACGCCCCACCCGCAGCAACAGCAGTTCGCCCGCGCCGCCATCGAAGCCGGCGCCACGCTTGTCATCGGCCACCACCCCCATGTAGTCCAGCCGTGCGAGGAGTACCAAACCGGCGTCATCTGTTACTCACTCGGCAATCTGGTGTTCGACCAGACCGCTCCCGGCACCAATGACGGCTTGGTGGTCGAAGCGGAGTTCAAAGGCTTCTCGCTCCGGAAGTTGCGGACTCATAAAGTAAAAATTGTCGACACCGTCCCTGAATTAACTAAGAAATAGCCCTTCGACGGCTAAACTCTATCCCCTATACCTCCGATAGATCAACTAGGGTCACCAGACGCGGCCCGAATGGGTATGAGTCTCTTCAAAATACGAGTCGCAGAGCCAGTCGTTACCGGGAATCACCCGACGTCACTGGCTCGTCATATCTTCGTCCGTGTCGCCTTTCCCGTTGGCATCGTATTCTTGAGCTGCTTCTCGCTGCTGGACCGTCTGGCGCAGAGCCAATTGAGAGACCACATCCGCCAGGAACTGGTGGCACGGGACTCACAAAATCAACGTGCCCACGCCAGCGGGGATGAACGGGTTCGCCGATCGGCAGGCGCACTGGCCGAAGCCAGTGGCCTCACGCTCGCGTTGCGGCCGGGCGCCAAAACCACCAGCGCCTCTTTTGTGAACCAACTCACGCAGCTCGGCAACCTGCTCGATGAGGACGTCTACTCCATCGCCGGAGTCGATAAAACGCCGGTTGCCACGATTCGGCGGAACGGGAAAGACCTGCTGGAAGCTGCCCACGACGCTCCCATCGCCGCCAATCGCCAACTGGGCGAGCTCGACGGCGACTATTATTTCTTCTCCAGTTATCCGCTGGTCCGGGACGGTAAGTCCGTCGGCTGGCTGACAACGGGCCGGCACTGGCTCCGCGAAATGCCGCTCGACGGCGTCAACTGGTACCTGATTACCAAGAACCGGGAAGTGATGCTGTCAACCGGCAAGCAGCAGGCCGCGGCCGTGCAGCCAGGTGTCACCCTGCCGGCGTGCGCCGCGGAAGACTCCTTGTGCGAGGTGGAAGTAGCTGGACAGCGATTCCTTCTGCTCCGCTCCGCCTCGGGCTTTGCACAGGGCGAATACGAAGCCTACCTGATTCACTCCTTCGATGTCCTGGCCAGCCCGCTGCTGGGAATGATGCGAAACCTGATGGTCGCCGGCGCGTTCCTAAGCATCATCGGCGCGCTGGGCCTGACCTTTTTGACGGGCAACGCCATTGCCCGCCCGCTCCAGGAACTCACCCGTTCCTGCGCCAAAGCACAGGAGACCGGCAACCTATCCGATATTGAAGCACCGCCCAGCCGCATCGCCGAAGTGAACGCGCTGGCGAAAACCTTGCACGGCGCCGTGCAGTCGATCGAGGTCGGCCAGCGGCAACTCAGCCAGGCCTACTTCCAGTTCATGGGCGCCATCGTCGCCATGCTCGACGCCCGTGACCCCTACACGGCCGGCCACAGCCACCGCGTCTCGGCCTATTCGGAGGCGCTGGCGAAGGACTTCGGGCTTTCGCCGGATGAGGTGGACGACATCCGCATTGGCGCACTGCTTCACGATATCGGCAAGATTGGCGTGCCCGACGAGGTGCTGGGCAAGCATGAACGGCTGACGAAGGAAGAGTTCGACCTGATGAAGCAGCACCCGACGATCGGCCGAAGGGTTCTGGAGCAGGTCGCGCAATTTGCCAAGTATCTGGACGCTGTGGAATTGCACCACGAAAACCTGGATGGAACCGGGTACCCGCGCGGTCTGCGTGGGGAGCAGATCCCGATCGCCGCCCGGATCGTCAAGGTGGCCGATGTCTATGACGCTTTGAGCACCGACCGTCCGTATCGTAAGGGCATGCCGGCTGAGCAAGTCCACGAGATCCTCCGGAAAGGCGCCGGGGCGCACTTTGACCGGTTACTCGTCGAGATCTTCCTGAACCGGTGCGTGCCGCGCTTCGATCAGCGCAATAGTCTGGAAACGCTGATGCGTGCGGTGGGAGAGAACGCGACCCCGATCATCAACCGGAAAGCCGTCGGCGCTTAGTTCCCGCTGTTGAGCACGGCCTGGAGCCGGCCGGCGTCGTGACACGTGGAGCAGGTCAGTTTGGATTTGGCCATCGTTTCGGGCTTGTCGAGCCAGCGCTTGGCAAAAACCGCGTAGGGGTTCCGGGCAGAGCTGCTGCCAGTTCGGCGGTCAGTTTAGCGGCCAGCTCGGGTTCACCGAGGCGTTGAGCGGCTTGGGCCAGACCTGCATCAATTTCGCCGCGAAAGTGGGACGGGAGTGTCGCCCAAATCGGCTGCTGTGCGGCGCGAAGTGCGCCATAGTTCTCGCGGACGAGGCGCCATGCGGTGCTTCGGTGGGCCGGGGGCAGACGGTCAGCGAAGACGGTCCATGACCCGCCGGTGATCGCCAGCACGCCCTGTTCATAGGCAGGGATCTCCTTGACCAACTCTTTGGCGCGCGCAAAGTATTCGTTGGCCTTTGCATAGTGGTCGTTGAAACCATTGGCATCGCCAGCATCGTGGGCGCGGACGGCGTGGAGGAGTTCGCTCCCGCCTTGCCAGGCGATGGCATCGGCAGCCTTCGGCTTGGAGGCCAGGATCGCCTCCAGCTTCTTCACGCCAACGGCATGGCGGGCCATGTCGTTTTCCAGGAATCCCGCAAAGATGTCCTCGCGAACCCAAGTGCTGACTCGGAGGTTGGCGGGTTTCGGCTGCGCGGCCAATACCAGAGACAGGAGCGTGAACGGAAGGAGAAAGCGCATGGCGGTTAGTGTAGCCAATCGAGAAGAGGGTTTGCCATCGCTACGCTGAGGGGGGCGGCGACTGGCAGGTAAGGAAGCCGATGTGTCAGGATACTCAAATCCCATGCGCATTTCGCTCCTTTTCCTGGCCGCTCTGGCGGCGATGGCCGAAGACAAGCCGCTCGAGCCGCCTCCGGTGCGGGAGCAGTACACCAAGTACGAATACATGATCCCGATGCGGGATGGCGTGCGGCTATATACCGCCGTATATCAGCCGAAGGACGGGAGCAAGAAGTATCCGGTGATGCTGACGCGGACGCCGTATAGCTGCCAGCCGTATGGGGAGGACATTTACAGGACCGCGCTGGGGCCGTCGGAGTATGCGCAGAAGGCCGGGTATATTTTCGTGTACCAGGATGTGCGTGGACGGTTCAAGAGTGAAGGGGTGTTTGAACAGGTCCGGCCGCATAAGGCAGTTAAGAGCGGGCCGAAGGACGTCGATGAGGCCAGCGATACGTACGACACGATCGATTGGATGGTGAAGCGGTTGCCGAACCACAATGGGCGGGTCGAGATGTGGGGGATCTCCTATCCGGGGTTCTACGCGACGATGGGGATGGTGGAGGCGCATCCGGCGTTGAAGGCGGTGTCGCCGCAGGCTCCGGTGGGGGACTGGTTTATCGGCGACGACTGGCGGCACAACGGCGCGTTCTTCCTGGCGCACGCGGCGCGGTGGATGTATTCCAACGACCGGGACACGCAAGCCAATCCGACCGAGGTGCGAAAAAACCCGGACTATCCGTCGCCGGACGGGTATTCGCTGTTTCTGAAGATGGGCACGCTGGAGGAGATCAACGAGCAGCTACTCAAGAACCGGGTGCCGTATTGGAAGGACCTGATGGACCATTCGACATATGACTCTTTCTGGAAGGCGCGGGATGTGCGGCCGCACTTAGGGAATGTTAGACCGGCGGTTATGACAGTGGGTGGCTGGTTTGACGCAGAGGACTTATTCGGGGCTTTGGAGACTTATAAGAAAACGGAGGCGGGGAGCGCGGGGACTTACAATATTTTGGTGATGGGACCGTGGTCGCATGGGCAGTGGTCGCGAGGGGATGGGGATCACCTGGGCGATGTGTCGTTTCATCAGAAGACATCGCGGTGGTACCGGGAGCACGTGGAGTTCCCGTTCTTCGAGCGGATTCTGCGGGAGGAGAAGCCGGCGGGGTTGGCGGAGGCGATTGTGTTTGAGACGGGGGCCAATCAGTGGCGGCATTTGCCGGCTTGGCCGCCGAAGGAGGCGGTGGAGCGGACGCTGCATTTGCAGGGGGATGGGAGGCTGGGTTGGAATCCGCCATCGCGGGGCGGGTATGCGGAGTATGTGAGCGACCCGGCGCGGCCGGTGCCGTCGGTGCCGTATACGGCGAACACGATGACGGTGGAGTACATGCTGGACGACCAGCGGCAGGCGGCGTCGCGGCCGGATGTGTTGGTGTTTGAGATGGCGGAGTTACAGGAAGACTTGACGGTGGCGGGACCGTTGGAGGTTACGTTGCAGGTGTCGACGACGGGGACGGATGCGGACTTTGTGGTGAAGTTGATTGATGTGTATCCGAATGACTTTCCGGACCCGGACCCGAATCCGCGGCGGGTGCGGATGGGCGGGTATCAACAACTGGTGCGCGGGGAACCGTTTCGCGGTAAGTTCCGGAACAGTTTTGAGAAGCCGGAGCAGTTTGTACCCGGGCAGATGGATAAGATTACATTTCGGATGCCGGATGTATTTCATACGTTCCGGCGCGGGCATAAGGTGATGGTCCAGGTGCAGAGTTCGTGGTTCCCTCTGGTAGACCGGAATCCGCAGAAGTTCATGGACATTCCGAAGGCGAAGCCCGGGGATTTCCAGAGGGCGACGCAGCGGGTGTATTTCGGGCCGGTGGGCGGGAGTGGGATTACCGTGCGGGTGCTGGGGCGGTAGGGATCGGCTGAGCGGGTGGCCGGGAGATTCCTCAAATCAGGGGTTCCCCGGTAGCCAGGCACCAAGAGGAATCCGGGAAAGCTCAAGGATATTGGGCGGATAGACCCTCGGGGTTTCCCGGGGCGACGAAGGGGGGCAGGCCTTGTTTGGGTGACTAGGAATTCGGTGCGGGTGTTGGGGATGCAGGGATCGACTGAGCGGGTGGCCGGGGAATTCCGAATCAGGCTCCAGGATTTCCACGGGCGAGTCCCAGGGATCACCGGGGAACGATGCAGGGTCCCGCAGGACGGTTTGCCTGGGTGAAACACGAAACTGCGGAATTCCCCGATAGCCCGGCCCGTGCGGGAATCCGGGGCGGGCTCGTGGACATTGCGGGGGCGGGATCGGTGGGGGCGTGGGGATTCGGGGTAGGGATCCGCAGGATGGCTTGCCAGGGTGAAATCCTAAATTACAGGGTTCCCCGGTTACCCGGTACCAGGGGGAATCTGGGCGTTCGGGGTGGCCGGGGAAATCCGAAATTGCGGAGTTCCCCGGTTACCCGGTACCCAGGGGAATCTGGGTTAGGGGGCGAGGGTGCGGTCGAGGAAGTTGGTCGTGGTTTGCAGGAGGTGCAGGCGGAGCGGGCCCATGACGCCGTGGCTCTTTAGGGGGTAGAACATCATCTCGAATTGCTTGCCGGACTTCTGCAAGGCCTCCATCATGTTCTGGCTGTTCTGGAACAACACGTTGTCGTCCTGGAAGTTGTGCACCAACATGAGCTTGCCGCTCAGGTTGCCGGCGGCGCTGACGGGGCTGCTGGCTTTATAGCCTTCCTCATTTTTTGCAGGGAGGCCCATGTAGCGCTCCGTGTAGATCGTGTCGTAGTGGCGCCAGTCGGTAACTGGGGCTCCGGCGATGCCGGCGGCGAACACCTTCGAATGGGTCATTGAATAGAGGGTCATGTAGCCGCCGTAACTCCAGCCGTAGATGCCGATGCGGTTGGGATCCACGTAGCCTTGCTTGATGAGATGTTCGACGCCTTCGAGCTGGTCGGCTAGTTCGATCTTGCCGAACTGCTTGTGAACCACCTTCTCAAACGCGTGGCCGCGGAAGTTGGAACCGCGGTTATCCATGCGCCAGATCACATAACCCTTGGCGGCGAGCGCCTGGTCCCAGTTGGCGCCGGTCCAGGTATCTCGCACCGTCTGGGCGTGGGGGCCGCCGTAGACCATCACGATGGCGGGGTACTTTTTGGCCGGGTTGAAGTCCTTGGGCTTGATGATCTGGGCGTAGAAGAGCGTTCCATCCTTGCCTTTGAACGTTAGGTTTTCGACGGGTTGGATGTCATAGTTGGACCGGTCGACGGCGGGTTCGCGGAGCACGGCGACCTGGGCGCCGGCATTGTCGAACAGCGTCTGGCGGGACGGCGCACGGTTGCTTTGGAAGGCGTCGAGATAGTAGGCCCCGGTGGGGGAGACGTTGGCGCTGTGGGTACCGGGTTCGGGGGTTCGTTTTTTGAGTTCGCCGGTGGCGAGGTCGACTGTATAGAGCTGGCGCTCGATGGGACTGTCTTTGGTGGTGGTTATCCAGGCCTGGTTACGGGCGGTGTCGACGCCGTCGAGCTCGACGACTTCCCAGTCGCCGCGGGTGAGCTGTTTGGGCTCGCCGTTTCCGTACATATAGAGATGGCGGAAGCCGTCGCGTTCGCTGGCCCAGAGGAACTTGCCGTCGGGGAAGAAGTGGAGGATGTTGTGAACGTTTACCCAGGCCGCGTCCTTCTCTTCGAGCAGGAGACGGGACTTCCCGGTGGCGGTGTTGAAGGCGAGAAGTTCGAGACGCTCCTGGGTGCGGGGGAGGCGCTGGACGGCGATTTCCTTGGCGCCGGGCATCCATTGGACGCGGGCGATCAAGTTATCAGCCGTCGGGCCGATGTCCATCCAGCGGGTTTTGCCGCCGCGGGCGGAGACGACGCCGAGCTTGATGGTGGCATTGGGGGTGCCGGCCTTGGGGAAGCGCTGGGGTTCGAGGACGGCCTGGACGGGGCCGGGGTCGACTTGCGGGTGCATCATTTCGGCGGCGACATCGAACTGGAGATAGGCGATTTCGCGGCTGTCGGGGGCCCACCACCAGGCGCGAGGGATGGAGAGTTCTTCGGGGTAGACCCAGTCGAGACGGGCGTTCCAGATGGTGGCGCTGCCGTCGGCGGTGAGGCGGCGGACTTTGCCGGAGTCGACGGCGATGACGTAGAGATCGTTGTTGGAACGGTAGCCGATGTGGGTGCCGTCGGGGGAGAGTTGGGGGTCCTCTTCTGGGGTGGCGGTGGCGGTGATTTGGCGGGCGTTGCCGGTGGCGGGGTCGAGGAGGAAGAGGTCACCGGCGGCGGGGACGAGGATGGATTTGCCGTCGGCGGACCATTGGGGGCGGCTGCCGGCGACGCGGCGGTTCTGCCATTGGAAGGCGCCGCCGGTTTTGGTGTCGGACTTGGCTTTGCCTTCGAGGTCGGCGAGGTTAGCCAGGACTTTCGATTCTTTGGTGGCGGCGTTGTAGAGGCGGATTTTGCGGGCTTCGGTGTAGAGGAAGCGGGTGCCGTCGGGGGCCCAGACGGGGGAGACGTTGTCGCCCATGGGGCGGGCGGAAGCGGCGGCTTCGAGGGTTACGGGTTTCTTTTGCGCCAGGACGGGGGCGGCGAGGAGGAGGGCGGCGGCGAGTACACGCTGAAGTGGTGGCACGTTTTTGATTTTACGCCGAAACATTAAATTGGTGCCTGGCACCGATTTAATGTTTCGGGTGGGGTTTGGGGCGGATTCCGGGGATTTGTCTGAGGAAAATGGGTCGATTTGGGGGCTAGAAGATTAAATTGGTGCTTGGCACTAATTTAACTTTTGGCGGATTTGGAAGCGGGGGTTTTCGTAGACGGTGCGGAGGTCGGGCCGGGTGCGCCAGTCCTTTAAGATCTTTTCGCGGTCGGCGGCATTGATGTCCTGTGCCAGGTCGTTCGGGCCGATTAGCACGTATTGCAGGTTTTCGACGGGCATGGAGCGGATCAGGTCGTCGTGGAAGGCGAAGATGTTCTTGGTGTCGTTGGCGTAGAAAAAGCGCGTGGGGCAATGGATGCCGAGACCGTGGCGGCCGGTATGGCGGCGGAGGGCGGGGTCCTCATAGGTCAGGAAGTTGGCGTCGGCGGGCGTGTTGGCGCGGATCCAGGCGTAGGCAGCTTCGCGGTCGGCGCGCAGGTCCTGATAGATGCGGGGGAGAGACGGGGAGTTGACCCAGGCCGATACGCCGTTGCGCTCCACCATCCAGAAGGCGCCGGCGACGACGATGGCGCCGATGACAATGGTCGCGCCGCGCTGCTTTACCCAGGTGGACTGGAGCATGGTGTAGATGTGGCGGAGTTCGGTGACGAGGCCGGAGAGCAGGAGGGGGAGGAGCGGATAGAGGAAGCGTTCGTTGGGGACGAAATTCCAGACGGTGAGCAGAACCATGTAGGGCGGGACCATCAGGATGTACGGCGTGATGCCATGGCGGCGGACTTCGCGGACGAGGCCGGAGATGGAGGCGAACAGGAGGAGGCGGGCGAAGTTGACGTCGAGGAACGAATCGCCGGAGTTGAAGAAGAGTACGCCGCCGAGGCTATTGAACAGCGCCTGGGCGTTGATGGCGAGGACGTTGGCGACATTATCGGCGTTCATGTTGTCAACGAAGAACTGCGTATAGGACAGGTAATAGACCGCGCCGGGGGTGATGTTAGGCGTGGTGTGGGCCTTCATATAGAGGTTCCAGGCGACGAAGAAGACCGAGAAGATGGCGGTGAAGACGGCGGCATCGCGCCACCGCTTCTTGAGCAGCAGCCAGAGGACGGCGCCGGCGGGGAAGGCGATGAGGGCGGTGCGGGCTAGATAGGTTAGGCCGGCGCAGAGGGCGGCGGAGCGGACGTTGTTCTGTTCCAGTTGGCGGATGGAGATGAGCAGCAGGACGGTGCCGAAGAGTTCGGAGAGGGTGAGGGAGGCGAAGACGACGGAGTAGACGTTCCAGCCGAGGAGGAGGACGATCCAGGGATCGTTCCGCCAGCGCCAGAGCAGGAACATAAGGACGGGGAGGAGGACCCAGACGAGGAAAGTCAGGGCGGGTTCCCATTTGACGCCGAGGGCCAGATAGAGCGGGAAGAGGGGCGGGTATTTGATTTGATAGGGCTCGCCGGGGAGGCTTTGGAGGCGCAGGCCGTTGCCATCGGCGACGGAGGCGGCGGTGCCGGCGTAGATGCCATCATCGTGAAAGTAGCCGAGGTGGGGGATGCCACCGGACTGCCACAACATCCAGAAAGATGGCAGGAGGGCGAGGAGGGTGATGGCAAGTTTCGACATGCGGAGCGAAACTCAGGATAACAAGGTAGAGTCAGAGTAGAATGCAAATCACATTTCGCGGCGCAGCCCGCACAGTCACTGGCTCCATGCACGAGATCCAGACCGGGAGCCGCCGGTTCCTCTTGGATTGTGGGATGTATCAGGGCCGCCGGAGCGAGTCGGCAGAGCGGAATACGCACTTTCCCTTCCCGCCTTCGGAGGTGGACGCGCTACTGCTTTCGCACGCGCACATCGACCATTCGGGGAACATTCCGAACCTGACGTCGAAGGGGTTTGGCGGGCCGATTTTCACGACGCCGGCGACGATTGATTTGTGCAACTCGATGTTGCTGGATTCGGCGTTCATTCAGGAGAAGGACGCGGAGTTTTTGAACCGGCGGACTTCGCGGCGGCGGCGGGTGATTGAGGAGCCGGAGCGGGAGCCGGTGGCGCCGTTGTACACGGTGAACGACGCCAAGGCGGCGATGGGGCAATTCCGGGCGGTGGAGATGCATGCGCGGACGGAGGTGTTGCCGGGCGTGTTTTCGACGACGCACGAGGCGGGGCACATGTTGGGGTCGACGTTCCTGGAGTTGGAACTGGAGGGGAAGCGGTTGGTGTTTTCTGGCGATGTGGGGCGGAAGAATCTGCCGATCATCCGAGACCCGGAGCGCGCGGTGGCGGCCGATATTCTGATCATGGAAAGCACGTATGGCGACCGGCTGCATCAGCCGCTGGCGCATGCGAAGGAGAAGCTGGCGGCGATCATCAACGGCACGGCGAACCGGGGCGGGAAGATCATCGCGCCGGCTTTCGCGGTGGGGCGGACGCAGCAGATCGTCCTGATGATTCACGAGCTGATTCGCGAGGGGCGGATCAACGAGATTCCGGTGTTTGTGGACAGCCCGCTGGCGGTGAACGTGACCGAGGCGTTCCGGACGCATACCGAGTGTTACGACGCCGAGACGAACACGTTCGTCGATGGCGGGGACGACCCGTTCGGGTTCCGGCGGCTGCGGTATATCCGGGATGTGGAAGAGTCCAAGGCGCTGAACGACGTGCGGGTGCCGTGCGTCATCATTTCGGCATCGGGGATGGCGGAAGCGGGGCGGGTGCTGCACCATTTGCGGAACAACATTGCCGACCCGAAGAACACCGTGCTGATTACCGGGTTCCAGGCGGAGAACACACTGGGCCGGAAGCTGCTGGACGGGCAGAAGGAAGTGAATATCTTCGGCGAACCGGTGCGGGTGCGGGCGGAGGTTTTGAAGATCAACGAATTGAGCGGACATGCCGATCAGCAGGAGTTGCTGGCGTGGATGGAACCGTTGGTGAAGAC
>CANIFK010000027.1 GCA_947466555.1 Acidobacteriota bacterium
GGCGCATGACCGTATCCGGATCCACCAGCCGGTAGACGGTTGGTTCGCGGGTGTAGATGTTGGCGGCCGTCTCGATCACTAGAAAGTCCTTGTCGAGCAGCTTGGCGATCGTCCGTTGCACGGTCTTGCGGGATAACCCGGTCCCCCGAAGGATCTCTTCGTAGCCAGCCTGGACCAGCTGGCCACCGGCGGCGGCGCGCGTCAGGTATTCGAGCGCCGTCTTTTCGGCCGCGGCGAGGACGTCGTCGATCACCTGGACTGGCCGCACCTTGTCCGGCGTGACGAACGTTCCGGCTTCGGTCTTCCAGAGAACCGCGGCCGCGGGAGGTGGAGCTGGCTTTGAAATGACTACAGTTGTCTTTTCCTTCTTGACTACAGTAGTCACTTGCGGTGGTTGGCGTTGTAGGAGGTGGGAAGAGACGCCAGTGCCGACCGCGGGAATGTGAATCAGATCATCGAGTTCCAAGGGGTCGAATGCCGGCGTCGAGCGGCTGCCCTTTTTTGCCTGGTTAGCCATGCTTCCCCTTCTGCTTCTTCCATCCGAGCGATTTCAGAAGGACAGTCGCCGCCGCTTCGTAATCCTGCAACGCCTTGGAACGCGGGTCGACGTCGGCCAGCATCTGGTGGGCCCGGGCGGCGCGGGCCACCGCCTGGTCGGTGCGGATTTCGGGGAGCACCGGAATCGAGTAGGCCGCCCCCAATTGCTCCATCATCTGCAGTACGACGCCGGTGAGGCCGTAGCTGCGGTTGACGATAGTCGGCAGCAGGCCGGCCACGGCGATGGGGCAGTTCAGGCTTTCGGCAATGGTTTTGGCCGATAGGATCGTGGCGCCAGCGCCGGAGACGCTGAGCGTGTCGGTGGAAACCGGAATAACGATCTGTTCGCAGAAGACCATGGCGCAGGCCTGGAGCAGGGAAATGGAGGGCGCGACGTCGACAATGATGGCGTCATAGCGGCCGAGGTAGGGCTTGAACGCCTTCTGAAAGACGTACTCGCGGCCGTAGGAGGCCAGCAGGCGCTGCTCCATGGCGCTGGTTTCCCGGTTGCCGCACAGTAGATCCATGTCCGGGGCAACGCCGGTGACGCAGTCTTCGAGGGGGAGTTGGGACAGGATGAAATCGGCCAGGTAGCGTTCGGGCCGCTGGCGGAGGGTGACGGCGATGGAGCCTTGCGGGTCGGCATCGATGAGCAGGGTTCGCAGACCACGGCCGGCGAAGCAGCGGGCCAGGGAAATGGCGGTCGTCGTCTTTCCCACACCGCCCTTCTGATTGCCGATCATTAAGCGAATCATCGTAGCGTTTCTCTCCCTATCCCCCGCATTTCAACCTGACTACTGTAGCTTAACGCTCTTGACTATAGCAGAGTACTACTTGACTACAGTAGTCACGTTAGGCAAATCAATGGTTTGATCCGGGCCGAGGCTTGGTGGCATTTGCGGCTTGCCGGACCTCGCCGGGAGGGCCTACTTTCTGGGTCGCCGCCCTTCGTGACTATAGTGGTCACGTTGCGGAAATCGACAACCGGTGCCGGAGACTGTTTGGCGACGTCCACATCCGCGGCCAGGCCGACATGTTCCCGGCTGCCAGGGATTCCAGGGCGGTCCCGATACTTGACTACAGTGGTCAGGTTGTTGAGATCAATACCGGTTGACGGCCGGGAGGGAGGAGCTTGCGCAATTGGAATGTCCGCAAGCCAGTCTGCGCCCGTTGGAAGGGTGGGGTTACTGAATAACGTGACTACTGTAGTCACGTTACAGGGATCGATACAGGCGGACTGGCCGGCGCTGGAAGTCGTTCGCCGCCGATAGCGGTGCCGGGTGGCGAGGAGAACTTTGCTCCGGTCCTTCCTGACGACACCACCGACCGTGTGCTTGGGCGTAAATGGCATGTGCTTCGCCGTAAATCTCGTGTGCTTGGGCGTAAAAAAAGGCCCCTCCTTGTGTGCTTCGCCGTAAAAACAACCCCGCTGGTGTGTGCTTGGCCGTAAGCGTTCTGTGGAAAACGGCAAAGTTTAAAAATAACGCTAATGTTTTCAATGACTTCCGGCTTACGGCGAAGCACATGCCCCCCTTCGCCCTTTGGTTTCAATCACTTGCGGCGGATTTACGGCGAAGCACATGGAGGCTCGCGCGCTGCGTATACCGTAAACTACTGAAAACAAAGTTCTTATAAAAACAACAACGCATATAATATATATATACAACTACAGAACCAATACCAGATCCCAATAACCAAACACCGAAATGCTCGGGTTTACGAATAGAGCCGGGGGAGGAAAAGGCAAAAACAGTTCGCGTCAGGCGGGTCGCTGACCGGGCCATGTGCTTGACCGTAAATCTCTATCGTCCGGGGCGAATGTATGGTAAAAACCAGAAAGGCTCGGGAATGTTTCAGGTTCCGGGGTCCCCGCTGATGGAGACACTCTACGCAGGTTCCTACACTCCGGCTGCTCATAGCGGAACACTCTTCAACTTGTGTGTTGAAGAAGAAAATCTGGGGTCGATCCCGTTTGCCGTTTTGGAGCAACGGGTAGGCAAGCGCGTCGCCTCGATCGAGGTGAGGGGTTCGAAAACCCTCCCTGATGGGACCGAAGTGCAGGTGATCTGGCAGGTGCAGGGCAACAGCGAACTGGGGTTGCCGACCGAGCAGGATCTGGATATTTTCGTCGCTCTGGGCGTGCTGACCTTCCGCAACCAGTTCGCCAAGACGGTGCACTTTCAGGGCAGGGAAATCGCCCGGATTTTGAACATCGCCGGGGTGCATGGCAAGTTCTACAACCGCCTGAAGCTGGCCATGGACCGGTTTATCGCCCTGCGATTCCGGGCTATCATGCAGACCGACCAGAGCGAAGACGTGAAGTGGCTGAACGTGTTCCAGGAGGCGAGTTTTTCGCTGGACCGGAAGACGGGGCGGTGTTTGGGCTCGATTACGTGGACCGACAAGATCATCCAGTCGATGGACAGCGGGTTTTTCCGGCTCGTCGACGCCAAGCGGTACATGATGCTGGATGGATTGACCACCAAGTACCTCTACCGGTACCTGGCAGTGGCATTTGAGCGGTTTGACGTGGTGCTGATCGACGCCCGGAAGCTATCGACCGAGCACCTGGGCATCATCAAGCCGCCGAAGTACTTTTCTCGCCTTCTGCAGACGCTGGAGCCAACTTTGGAGCAGTTGCAACGGGAGGAAGTGGTCGGTTCCTGGCACATCGTTTCGGAAAAAGAGTGGCGGATGGCGATTCGCCGGCACCCCAATTACAGGCCGGAGCGCCAGTTGCTGGAGAGTGGCGTCGCCGGGATGGACGATGAATCCAGGTTCCAGAGCAGCGTGCAGGGGCTGCAGGCGGCTGGGTTGCCGACTGAGCTGGCTGCGGCAATGGGGAAGCGGGCAGGGTCGTCTCCGGAAGGCGTTCAGATGCTGGAGCGGGCCGCGCACCTGTTGGTGCGGGTTGTGGCCGAGGGCGTGATGCTTCATGCGGCGCAGCAGATTCTGGAGAAGAGTTTCGACTCGGCGACGTCGATCGATGATTGCCGGGAAACGCTCGACTGGCTGGAGATTGGCCTCTGCTATTGCGAGCAGAAAAAGGGCACGGCGCAGGCGTTGCGCAATGGTGCGGGTTTGATCGTAAAACTGGCGCGCGATCCGCAATCCCGGCAACGGATGGCGGGCGGGGAATTTGTGCGTGGCCTGCGGACCAGTTTCCGGCGGCGAGAAGCGGCGGCGATGCGGCAGCACGAGGACATGGTGGAACGGGAGTTGTTGGGAGAGTACGAGCAGTTTGCCGAGCGGGAGGCGCGCCGTTTGCTGGCAGAGATGCCCGACGAGGTGCGGCGACAGTTGCACCAGGAAAAAATCAGCCAGATGGCTCCGCAGGAACGGTTTCAGAAGCTGGGTAAGCAGTTGCAGCAGGAGGAGGCCGAGTCGGCCGTCCTGACGCAGGTACGGAGGCACCAGGTGGCGCCGTTTGAAAAGTGGCGATTGCGCAGACTGGCGCGGCAGGCATCGCTTCCGTTTTCGCCTGTCTCGGCCAACGAGCTCGCGGCCGCCGTATGAAGAATGCCGGCCAGGCGCCGGGTTGGCTGGAACGGTTGGCGCAGTCCGGTGAGCGGGCGTATGAATGGCTCATGACCGGACGGCGGGCCGATGTGGCCGTGTTGGGAATTATTCTGCTGGTGGCCATGCACAGCTTTCTGCTGATCGGACGGCGGGCGCTGTGGTTTGACGAGATCATCAGTTTCTATAATTTGCGGTCGGTTCAGGATTCCTCTGTTCTGGAAATGCTGGCCCGCGGGGGCGATATGTCGCCGCCGATGCTGTACTGGGTGGCGAAGGCTGCTGGTCGGATTCTGGGCGTCTCGGAACTGCTGTTCCGTTACCTGTCGGCGCTGTTTGGCTGCGGGCTGTTGTGGATTGTCTACGTGCTGGTACGCGGCTGGGCCGGCCGGATGGCGGGCTGCATCGCGGTGCTGGGGCTGTGTCACACGGCGGCGCTTATGTACTTTGTGGAAGGCCGGCCGTATGCGATGTTCAGCCTGTTTATAGCGGTGGCGGCGCTGGGCTGGGATCGCAGTACAGGCGAGCGGCGGATGCTGGCGATTCACGGGATGGCAGTTGCGGCCTGCCTTGCGGTCGCCACACACTACTACGCCGTGTTTGTTCTGGTTCCGCTTTCGCTGGCGCAGTGCGCGCGAGACTGGCCGCGGCGGCGGCCGGATTGGCCGGTTTGGGCGGCGCTGGTCTCCCCGGTGGTGACCCTTGCCTGGCATCTGCCGCTGATTGCGACGACCACGAAGTATTACGGCGAACACCATTGGCAGGCGACCTTGGCCGAACCATTACCGGAGATTTACCGGGGGCTGTTTGATGGCCTGGGCGTGCCGGTGGTGCTGTTGTTGGTCCTGTACTGGATTTGGAAGGGGGACGGGGCAGGGAAGCGGGAGAGCCGGTTGCCGGCTCCGGTATTGCTGCTGATTGCGGGTTTTCTGGTGTTGCCGGCTGTGGGGGCACTGGCCGCTAAGGTGACCGGATCGGCGGTGGTGATGCGATATGTCCTGCCGGGCGCTATCGGCATGGCGGCAACCGTGGCGGTTGCCTATTCCTGGCGGCCGCTGGCCCCGGCGGCGGGTTTTCTTCTGCTTGTACTGTGCGTGGCATCGCTTGGCCGGCAGATCCGGATGGAATGGCTGCATAACCAGAAGCCGGCGGTTTCCTTTGACTGGCTGCGGGCGAACAAGGCGGCCTTTACCGGTCCGGTTCTGGTGAGTGACGGGCACCTGTTCCTGCTGCTGTACCACTACCGGGAACGGGCGGAATTGCCGTTTGTGTTCTATCCCGCTTCGGCGGAGATGGAGCTTCGCTATCTGGGAACGAGCGGATTCCTGTTGAACCTGCAGGCCACCGCGCATGCCGAACCGGCCCTTCCGTTCCGCCCATGGGTCCGGCCGGAAGCCGGGCCGTGGCGGTTTCAGGTACTGCGTAAGCGCGGGGTGCCGACCTGGGAACTGGATGAGACGATCCGCCTGGGCGGGACGGCGAAGTTGGAACTGGCCGGCGATGGCTTCGAGCTGTTCAACGTCGAGATTCCGCCGGGGCGTTAGGCGATTTGGACTTGCCGGTATGACGCTGTTCGAGCCGGGCGACGGCGCGTTCGAGGGCCTGCGGGTGTTTGTGGGCGGGCACGGTGCGCAGCAGCGCCTGGGCGGCTTCGGCTGGGGAGAGCGGGTGGAAACTGAGCTTAACCGCGCGGGGCATCGGGCCTCCGGTGCTGGCGGAGCGCTTCGGTGACGGGCGGCTCCGAGAGGCCGTAGCGGAGTTTGGCGCAGAGGCTCCAGGCGGTGCGGTAGGAGATGCCCAGGCGCTTTTGGAGATCGGTGGCGCTGAGGCCGTGGCGATCGGCGCAGAGCAGTTCAATGGCCTGCAGCCAGATGTGGAGCGCGAGGCGGGAATCCTCAAACAGCGTTCCGACGGTGACGGTGAACTGTTTTTGGCAGACGCGGCAGGCCCATAGGCCGGGGCGGCGGGAGCGGATGCGGCGGCCGGCGTCTTCGGCCTGGCAGTGCGGGCACACGACGCGGCCATCGGGCCAGCGAAGGGCTTCCAGAAACTGGCGGGCCTGGTTTTCGGCCGCGTCCGGAGGATTCATCAGAGACAGTATGAACCGGCGCGAGTGGTGTGTAAAGAGCATAATAAGATTTTTAAGTACATGTTTTTCCAAATACATACCGTTTCAGGCCCGGTAGGCTGTGGGTGCGGCGCTGCCAGACTCGGGGCATGAGGTTACTCAATTTCTGCGGGGAGGTTGGCCGCGCGTACGGCCACACCAGCCAGCTCATGGGAAAAGCTCTTTTCCTGTGGCTCGTCGTACTGGTATCGGTACTATGCTGGGGACAACAGACACAACTGGACTTGCGTACTCAGGGCAAGAATGTCGATTTTTCGAATGCAACGATGACGCGGCCGGTGAAGACAGGCACGGTTTTGCCGGCGCAGTGTGCGGCGGGCGAGATGTTTTTCAAGTCCAATGCGGCGGCGGGCGCCAATTTGTACGGGTGCGTGGCGGCCAATACCTGGGCTGTGCAGAGCGGCGGTACTTCGTTGCCGAGCGCTACGGGGCAGACCGGGAAAGTGCTGGGCAATGACGGGACTTCGGCGCAGTGGCAGGCCCTAGGGGGCGATGTGACGGGCGCTGTGGGCACCAATTCGGTAGTGCGGATTCAGGGGCGGAATGTGGCGGCCAGTGCGCCGGGGAGCGGCCAGGCGTTGGCGTGGAATGCGACCGCGCAACAGTGGGAGCCGCAGACGGTGAGCGGCGGCGGTGGCGGGGGCGGCTCATTGACGGTGAAGTCGGGCGGGACGGTGTTGGGTTCAAGGGCGACGTTGAACCTGATGGCCGGTTCGGCGATGACGGTTGTGGGGACCGATACGGGCAGCGAAATCGAGCTGCAGTATCTGGCGGATACGGCCGTTTTGGAGACCAAGGCGAACAACCAGACGGGTGCGCCGACGCGGTGTCTTTCGGCGGGCGGATCGCCGTCGGCCTACAGCTGCGGGTTGTCTCCGGCGTTAAGCGCCTACACTACGGGTATGCGTTTATATTGGCAGCCGGATGTTACTAACACCGGCGCGGCGACATTGAATGTCGATCTGGTGGGGGCGGTGGCTGTGTTGACCGCCGACGGGTCGGCGCTGGCCGCGGGCGATGCGACGGCCGGGCGGATGTATGCGATCTGGTACGACGGCACGGGATTCCGGATGCTGAGCGGCGGCGGCGTATCGTCCGGGGGCGGATCGCCGGCGCTGGGGACGCTTTCGCAGGTTTGGTGTCCCTTGGACAACTGTTCCACGGGGGGCAGTTACAGTTTGGGCGGGACGGCGGCGCGCGCCTACTTCTTCCGGTTCACACCGGACCGGAGCCGGGTGGTGAGGCGGATTGCCGTAGGTGTGTATCCGTGGAACGGATCGACCGATACTTTGGGGATCGGGATCTATTCAACTGGCGGGACCAAGATCAGTGAGTGCAATACGGCGACGGCGCCGGTCAATTTGAGCGGGAGCTTTCCTGTTTGCGCGCTGCCGGCGGCGGTGACGATGACGATCGACACGGAATATCTGATCGTTGTTGCTTCCCAGACGGCCACGGCGCTGGTGAACTGCACCAACAACGGGTTGCCGTATGAACTCCATACGTTGTTTGCATCGCAATCCGGCTATTTCCCGGGCGGGAAAGCGTTGGGGGGCCATGGGGCGGGGGTGGCGACGGGTACGGCGAGTTCATTCACACTGCCCTCCAGCCTGGGCGCCGAGACGAGCGCGAACTACTGCCGGCCACAGTTCGTGATGTTCCCACAGTAGTCAGGACACGGAGACAAAGACATGAAACACATTCGTTTTCTGCTTCTTAGCTCGCTGATGGCGGCCTCTATCTGCTGGGCCGTTCCGCAGTCGGCCGCATTTACGGGGGCGAACTATCTACGGTTCACTCCTACCGGGTCTCCCTGGTCGGCGTTGACGTCGTGGCGCGTGGAGTTTCGTCTGCACGGGTTCGGAACCTCCACGCAGACGCAGGGCGTTTACGGGAACAACGATGGGGACGGGCAGTGCCAGATTCCGCCAAATTCGACGATACTGCGCTGCCGGACGTATCGCGGGACGGATCAATCGGTGGACATCAGTCTCAGCGGACGGACCGATATCCGGGTGCGGTTTCAGCGCGACAACACGGCTGGAAAGCTGTCTCTGGAGGTATGGAACTCGGATGGGAGCGGCTATGTGTCGGCGCAATTGCCGTTTACGCCGGGGGCCTATGATGGACGGCAGGCCAACTACATCGGTTCCTTATGGGGAGCTGGAAGCCAATTGACTGGTTCGGTGGCGTTTCTGCGCTGGTACTCGACGCTGGCGCCGTTACAGAATCCGGCGCCACCGGATTCTGTAACGGTCCCGGCGGATTTATTTGACGCCGAACTGGATGGCGTGACGAGTGACTCGTCGCCCGCCCACCGTTCCGTGAGCCTGACCGGAACCCCGCCTGTGTTCGGCAATACGCCGTTATTTCCGCCAGCTACGAGTCTGCCGGTGCAGATCGTACGGGCGGGGCAGACGCTGGTTCTGGATGCGTCCGGATCGAGCAATCTGACCGACGATCAGCCTTTACAGTACTTCTGGACGTGCGTGCCAGGGGCGAGCTTACCGTGCGACTGGGAGTTGCGAAACGGTTCGCAGGCGCGTTTGCGGACGTTGCTAGGCGGCACCTATAAAGTCCGTCTGCGGGTTACGGATTCGCAGGGGCAGTTTCAGACAGTGGACGTGGAGATGGGGGCAGTTCCGGTGGATCCGAGTGACCGGGTGGTACTCCCCTCGACTGAATTGGAGAAAGTGCTTGGGCCGATGCTGCGCAGCGGAACATCGCCGTGGCCGTGGTTTGACACGACGGAGCAGCGGATTGCCGATGCGTTATCGATGGCGATTCCCGCGGCGGCGGGGTCACCGGCGGTGGCTGGAACGGTTTCGGTGACGCCGGGATCGGCCACCGTGACTGGAACCGGTACGTCGTTCCAATCGGTTTTCAGTTGTAATGGCTCCGATATCATCGTGCTGTACTACCCGTTGACCGGGGGCGGGACAGGCCGGCGGGGGTATGGGGTGTCGAGCTGCTCGAGCAATACGCAGCTCACCTTGCAGCAAGGCTACGATGCGTCATCGACGCCGGCCTCCGGGGTATCGTTCGGGAGGATCACGCAGAATGAGTCGGCGCAGTGGGTGAACGGATCCAACAACTGGAACTACTATGACGCGGTGGTGGCCTTTTACCGGTTGTACTACCGGACGGGCATTGCGAAGTATCGGGATACGGCCCGGTCACTGGCTGACAAATGGTGGTTGTTTCCGATTGATGGAGGCCGGGGGTCGGTATCGGGGCCGCGCAGTTTCGCGCTATTCGGTCTGATGCTGCGGGCCACGGACGGCAAACCGGAGTATTGGCCTGGCATACTGCAGATCGCGGAGCTGAACTACAACGTCTGGCTGAACGGGTATTATCCGTATCAACCGAATTCAGGGATTGGTGAGATTCGCGAACAGGGCTATGTGAGCATGTGGACGATTCTGATTGCGATTCTGCATCCGGATCCGACGGAGCGTTCGAAATGGATGGCGCGGGCCCAGTTGGCGTTCAACTACTGGAAGAACAATCAAAAGGCCAACGGCGGGTGGGAGTTCACGCTGGATCCGCGGCAGAACTACGCCGGGCCGGGCAGCTTCCCGTGGCAAGGTGCTTTTCTTGCCAATTACCTGATGATCATGCACCGTCACACCGGTGATCCGCTGGTTCTGGCGACCTTGAAGAAGTACGCCGATTACATGATTGCCGAGGGGATCGACGCATCGAATGACGGCGGTTTCTACGAGGATTCCAGCTTTACTTACTGTCCGGACTACGGAGCGGAAAGGGCTGGAACGGCGAACGTAACAAGCGGCTCAACCACAATCACCGGAAGCGCGACGCAGTTTCAAACGCAGTATTCCTGCAATGGCACGGACACGATTGTCATTCAGGATTCTTCCGGCGCGCGGCGTGGCTATACAGTGAACTCATGTTCCAGCCAGACAAGCATGACGATTGCTACCGCCTACGGAGGGACCACGCAATCCGGCACGCGCATACTCAGGTATGCCGGCGCCGGGGTGACGCCGCCATCGGCGTGTCATGAGACCTATGGCTTGAGCGCGGATGCCAAGCAGGCCTCGCGTACGTTGTTGAATGCCACGCACGGCTATTTCGGCTATCTGTACTCTACTGGGCAGGGGAACACCTATAAGACGGTTGGAGACCGGATTTTTGCTCAAAATCTGGGGCTGGGCGGACCAGGCAATGATGGTGTGGCCGGCCATTACAACGATGTGGTGTCCGGCGGCACGGCGCCGCTCTACCTGGCGATGACGTATTTCTCGAAAGAGTTTGCGTTTGCCGGGGGCGCCGCCGGCGCGCAACCGTATCTGGCCCTGCGGCTGGGTGCGGTTCCCGGCGTGCAGGCTGTGACGTTTAAAGTGTCGATTGCGCTGGGCAGCGTGCCAAACGCGGCGAAGGCGAGGGTGACACTGACGCAGCCGAGCGGAACGTCGACGCAGTCCATTTGCACGAGTTCGCCGTGTGATGTGTCGGGGGACCGGCGTCAGGGCGACCATCAGGTGCTGATCGAGTATCTGGCGGCGGATAACAAAGTGCTGGCTACGGGAGACCGGGGCCGGATCCGGGTCCCGTAGGCCGGCTAACGGGGAGGATCTTCTTCCTCGATGATGCGGCCGAAGTCCTGGCGGAGGTCGATGCGGATGGGGACGGGCGGCTGTTGCGGCGGTTTCACGCGGCAATAGGCGGCCGTCTCTCCGGCCTGGGCGCAGAGTTTCCAGCTGGAACTGGCGGCCAGGGTGGCGGCGAGGAGGCGGTGGTGGGGTAGCGGGTTGGCGTCGTTGGCATTGTGCAGTACAACGGCGCCCGCCCGATTGGCGTCGAGTATCTGTTCGACGGCTTCGGCATTGGTGGCGAGCATCCGGTAGGACCTGGAGTTCCAATCGGTGGTGGCGAGAGTTTTGGTGGCGCGGAGAATTTTGCTGGCCGGGCGGTGCTCGGCGGCGGCGACGGTGGCGATCCAGCAACCTTCGCTCCAGCCATTCGGCGAAGATACGAGCATGCGGGCGGGGAGGGGAAGTTGGCTGGCGAGCGCGGCAAAGCCAAGCGGCGTCTGGCGATAGATGCTGAACGGGAACAGTGCGAATGCGCCCAGGGCGGCGGCCCAGCGCCAGCGGGGGGGCAGCCACACGAGAGCGGCCGTGGCGAGCAGCAGCAACATGGGCAGGGCCACGATCCAGTGTCTGGGCTCCCGCATGGCGCGAATGATGTAGGACATGGCGGCGAGCCCAATCAGGCAGGAGGCCGCGGCCAGTACGGCGGGCTGGCGGCGGGTGAACGCCAGGGCGACACCGCCGAGGGCGACGGCGAGAACCCCCGGACCGGCTACCAGGACAAGCTGGTCGATGTGCCAGGGATTCGACATATTCATTCCGGCCCAGCGCCGAAGAAATGAGGCGATGGCGCCCGCCTGCCAGACACCCGCCGCCACGGTGAGCAATCCTGTGCCGATGGCGGCGGCCAACAAAATGGGCGAAAGCCAGAGGCGCCGCCAGACGCCAGCCACGGTCAACGCCAGCAGGCAGCCTGGAACCAGGGTGGCCGCTGACGGCTTGATGAGAACAGCGGCGGCCAGAGCGGTCAGCAGCGCGATCAGCCTCCGCGGGGAGGCGTCTTCGATCAGCCGTGTGAGCGTCCACAGCACGGCGATGCCGGAGAGCAGGGTGGTGAGATCCGCCATGGTTTGCGCCATGGCCTGTTGGGTAAGCGGGGCCGCCAGGAGCAACGCGCAACTGACGGGCAGCCACCAGATGGGGCCGATGCGGCGGGCCCACGCGTAGAACCAGGCGGCGGCGGCAAGTGCGGTGGCGGCGTTGAACCACATGGCCGATTCGCGGCTGGGGGTAAAAAACATCCACCAGAGGCTCTGCAGCAGGAAGTGGCCGGGGGGCCAATGGCCGAGGGCAATTTTTGGATAGTGGATGTAGTACTGAATGGCCCAGTCAATCGGCGCCGGATGCGGCCATAGGCCTATATAGTCGCGCATCATCAGACTGGTGACAAAATAGGCCGGTTCATCGGGCGCTCCCGAGAACTCCGCGTCAACGGCGCCTCCCACGGACAGAATCATTCCGATCAGGAGAATCGAAAGCCCTGTTGCGAGTAAAAATGGCCGCGAGGCGGGAGGTAACATCAAAGGGCGATTATCCCATCCGGGGCCGTATTTGAGTTATTCTGCAAGCGAGTGGTCCTCCACGATTTCGCGAGTTTCGCGCGAACTCCGAGGCAGCGAAATGTGTCACGGCACCTAAAGAACACAACGCGGTATCCCACTCCATCCGGAGGGTATCTTTGATTTCCGAGTTTCGCATCCGCGTTATTGTTGGCCATAAGCGCAACGCTTCCCCCGGAAGCCGGGTTGAAGGGTTATGAGCCGTAGTTCGTTTCTTCCCTGGTTGCTTGTCGCCTCCTGCTGGGCCCTGCCGCAATCGGCGGCGTTTAATGGCTCGGGCTATCTGCAGTTTACGCCCACGGGCAGCGCGTGGCAGTCGCTCTCTTCCTGGCGCGTGGAGTTCCGGCTGCACGGCG
The DNA here is from genome assembly GCA_947466555.1 of Acidobacteriota bacterium. Classification (GTDB taxonomy): domain Bacteria; phylum Acidobacteriota; class Terriglobia; order Bryobacterales; family Bryobacteraceae. The sequence goes on from CANIFK010000027.1 coordinate 12,713, forward strand.
TTGGCGTCAGCACACAGGTACAGGGCGTTTTTGGAAACAACGATGGGGACTGGCAGTGCCAGATTCCGGCAAACACGTTGAGTTTGCGATGCCGGACCTTTCGCGGCATGGAAGACCATTTGAATATCGATCTGAACGGCCGGCGCGATGTGCGCGTGCGTTTTCAGCGGGACAATGGGACGGGAAAAATCAGCCTGGAGGCGTGGAACGCCGACGGCAGCGGCTATGTGGTGTCCCAATCCACTTTTACCCGCGGCAGTTACAACGGCCAGCGCACGAACTATATTGGCTCAATGTGGGGCGTCGGCAGCGAGTTGCGCGGCTCCATTGGATTTGTACGGTGCTATACCGGAGTGGTCGGGCTTGCCTCCTCGCCGCCGTTCGATCAGCCTCGCGAACCCGCCGACCTGCTGAATGTGGATTTTGACGGAGAGGCTACCGATACCGGGCCGTTCTCGTTTCCATTGCAACTCCGGGGCGTGACGGCGCTGGCGTACGTGAATTCACAGACCTTTCCGCCGGTCGTTGTCGTCAAGGCGCCGACGGCGGCGCGGGCCGGCCAATCGGTCACGGTGGATTTCAGCCAGACCTACGCCATCAATGGCGACGGTACGCTGGCGGCGTTCACGATTGAGCAGGTGGATGGGCCGATTGTGGCGCAGTTGACCGGTCAGAATGGAGCGGCGCTGGATCTGTTATTTCCGGTGACCGGGACCTACAGTTTTCTCGTTAAGGCGAAGGATCAGCTTGGCTTTGAGACCTCGCTGACGCATGGCGTCTCGGCGGTGGCCTCTGACGACGATGGACGGATTACCCCGTTTGACGAATCGGCGAAGATCATTCTCGGGCCGATGCTTCGCAACGGTGCTTCGCCATGGCCGTGGTTTGACCAGACCGAGGTGCAGGTGGCCGACGCGTTGGCGCTTTCGATTGAAGATTCACCGGGCAAGCCACTACCCGGGACTGTCGAAGTCCGGAAGGGGAATAAAGACATCATTGGTACCGGGACGGCGTTCCGGTCGGTGTTCAAGTGCGATGGCTCGGACTCGATTGCGATTCACTATCCGATTGACGGCGATACCAGCACGCCGCGCCGCACGGGCCTGCGAGTCTACGCGGTGACCGCTTGCGCCAGCGACACGCAGCTATCGATCACCCCTGGCTTTGACGCCTCCCAGCTGGACTGGCGGGGCGTGAGCTACGGACGCGTATCCAACGAGGAAAACGGGCGTTGGTACAACGGGTCCAATAACTGGAACTATTACGACGCGGTGCTGGCCTACTACCGGCTCTACTATCGAACCGGGAACGAAAAATACCGGACGATGGCGCGCACGCTGGCCGACCGCTGGTTCCGTTATCCGCTCGACGAAGGGCGTGCGTGTATAGACGGGTTCTGGTGCGTGCCGCCGCGCGTGATGGGACTGTTGGGTCTCATGTTGCGCGCCAACGATGGCCGGCCGGATATGTGGCCCTTTATCGTTCGGGCCTCTGACAGTGCCTACCTGTCCTACATCCAGAACTGGCTGCCTGATACCTCACAAAACGTATTTGATTTACGTGAAGCCGGATATGCCACCTGGTGGCAATCCGTATTGGCGGAGATGCACCCGGATGCCGAAGTGAGAGCGCGAGCGCTTTCCAAGGCGAAAATAGCTTTTGAAAAATACTGGAAGCCGCGTCAGCATCCCGATGGAAGCTGGCGGATGGATATTAACTACGCCTGTCCGGTGTGCGGATACGATGGCCCCGGAACGCTGCCGTGGCAGATGGCCTTTTCCATGCACGGGCTGGTGGCGCTGCACCGGATCACCGGAGATGAGGACGTTCTGCAATCGCTGCGGCGCGGGGTGGACTTTGTCCGGAAGTTTGGGATCGACCCGGAGTGTCGCGGCATGTTCTACGACGTCTTCTACACCAAGTGCAATGGCGGCGACTGCGGGAAATGCGCGTTTGGCTCCTGCGGTAAGTACAACTGCACGGTCGGCGGGGCGTATTCCAGCAACCCATCGCGAACGCTTTCCAATGCCATGCACGCCATCATCGGCTACCTCTACTACGCCACCGGTGAGGAAATCTACCTGAGCGCCGGCGACGATTTGTTCGCCGCCAACCTGGGCGGCACCAAGGGTGGTCCGTTCACCGACGGCGGCCACGGGAACTACAACGACGTGGTGAGCGGCGGCGCTGCGCCGTCCTTTTTGTCGATGACCTATCTCTCCAAGGAGTTCGCCTTTGTGGGCGGCGCCGGGAGTGCGCAAAACTATCTGGCCTGGCGGTTGGGCCCCCCGCCTCCCGTGCAGTTGAGTGAAGTCGAGGTTTTGGCAGAAGACCCGGCCACGGTTTCCGAAAAAGCCGTTTCGGCGCGCCTGGTGCTGATCCGGCCCAGCGGCCAGCAGGAAGGCTTTGGCTGCGAGGAAGGCCGCTGCCGTGTCCGATTCAATGCCCGCCTGGGCCAGCATCTCTATGTCATCCAGTATTTGGATTCCACAGGCGCGGTGGTGGTGAATGGGAAACTGGCACTACTGCCGTGGAATTAGGATGAGGCGGAAGCAGCCCGTTGCCTGACTCGCGCCCGATTCGTGTGTTCGCCATCATGGAAGCCGACCGGATTACCGGGCCGGCGAAGAACCTGTTGCGCTTTGCCGGGCGGGTACGCGGGCGGGTGGATATCGAAGTGGCGACGTATCTGCGGCGGGCCGATGATAACGGCTTCCTGCAGGCCGCGCGCGGGATTGGATTGCAGGCGCACGGCATCGCCGAACAGGGCCGGTTCGACCGGGCCGTTGTGCAACTGCTGCGCGAACGGATCGCGGCCTCTGCGCCCGACATCGTGCAGACGCACAACACCAAATCCCACCTGCTGCTGCGTTTAAGCGGTGTCTGGCGGCAAACGCCGTGGATCGCCTTCCACCACGGCTACACGGCCGAGGATTGGAAGATGCGGCTGTACAACCACTGCGACAACTGGTCGTTGCGCACGCCGCGGCGCGTGGTGACGGTGTGCGAGCCGTTCGTGGCCGAGATGCGGGGCCGGGGCGTCGAGCGGGACCGCATCGACGTGGTGCCGAACGGCGTAGAACCGGCGCGGCCGTTGCGGGACGGGGAACTGGCCGGGTGGCGGGAGCGGTCTGGCGCGCGGGAAGGGGAGCCGGTGTTGGTGGCCATCGGCCGGCTGTCCCACGAAAAGGGGCACCACGTCCTGCTCGCCGCCTTGGCCCGGCTGCGCGACCGGCCGTGGCGGCTGGTGGTGGCCGGTGACGGCATTGCCGGCGAGCAGCTTCGGGCCCAGGCGGCGGCCGCGGGTATCGGCGATCGCATCGCGTGGCTGGGGCTGCAGCCCGATGTCCGGCCGCTCTACTCGCTGGCGACTGTGTTCGTGTTGCCGAGCTTGAGCGAGGGTTCGCCAAACGTGTTGTTGGAGGCCATGGCGGCGGGCGCCCCCTCGGTGGCAACGGCCGTGGGCGGGGTACCGGAAACGGTGACCGATGGCGAAACGGCGCTGGTGATTCCACGGGAGGACCCGGCGGCGATGGCCACGGCGATCGCCCGGATGCTGGACGACACGGCACTGGCGGCGCGGCTGGGCGCGGCGGGCCGCCTTCGGGCCGAGGCCTTTACTCCGGACGCCCAGGAGCGGCGGTTGCTGGCCGTCTACGATCGGGTGTTGGCCCGCAGCTGAAGGCGGCGGCGAATAAAGCTTACCGCCCATAGCACCC
>CANIFK010000028.1 GCA_947466555.1 Acidobacteriota bacterium
AAGGGCGTCATCTGGGCGGGCAGCGACGATGGCCTGGTGCATGTGACGCGCGACGGCGGCAAGACCTGGAGCAACGTCACGCCGCCCGCGAGCATGATGCCGGAGTGGATTCAGATCAATTCGATCGAGGCATCGCCGAACGACCCGGCGGTGGCCTACGTGGCCGCGACGGCCTACAAGAGCGACGACTACCGGCCGTATCTCTATCGCACGGGCGACTACGGCAAGACGTGGAAGAAGATCGTGAACGGCATTGCCGGGGATGCGTTTACGCGCGTGGTCCGCGAGGACCCCAACCGGAAGGGACTGCTGTTTGCCGGGACCGAAACGGGCATCTACATGTCCGCCGATAACGGGGACAACTGGCAGCGGTTCCAATTGAATTTGCCGGTGGTACCGATCACCGACATGGTGTTCCACAAGCGGGAGAATGATCTGGTCATCGCCACGCAGGGGCGCAGCTTCTGGGTGCTGGACGACCTGCCGGTGCTGCACCAGTTGACCGATGCGGTGCGCACTGCCGACGTGCATCTGTTCCAGCCGAAGCCGGCGATCCGGTACGCCGGGCCGGGCTTTGGCCGGCGCGGCGGAGGCGGAGCGGCGGGGCAGAATCCGCCGAATGGCGTTGTTGTGCAGTACATGCTGAAGGAGAAGGCGCAGGGCGAGGCGACGATCGAGTTCCTGGACGCGGCGGGCAAGTTGATCAAGAAGTTTTCGAGCAAGGCGGAGGCGCGGGCCGCGGGCGCGCCGGCCGGTGGCGACGGTGACGATGACGAGGGGCCGCGCGCACCGGCGGGGCCGGTGCGGGTGCCCATTGAAAAGGGCCTGAACCGCTTTGAATGGGACATGCGCTATCCGGACGCGGTGAGCTTCCCAGGGATGATTTACTGGGCGGCGAGTTCGCGTGGACCGATCGCGGTGCCGGGGTCGTATACGGTGAAACTGACTGTCGGCGGGAAATCGTTCACGCAGCCGTTCAAGATACGGAAAGACCCGCGAATGGGCGGGAGCGTGGCCGATTTGCAGAAGCAGTTGGACCTATCGCTGCAGTTGCGGGACAAGGTTACGCAGACCAACGAGGCGGTGATTCAGATCCGCGATATCCGGAAGCAGATTGAGGACTTGATTGCGCGGGCCTCGGCGGCGAAAGATGTGGTGGAGGCGGGCAAGAAGCTGGCCAAAGAGCTGACCGAAGTGGAGCAGGAGCTGTACCAGACGAAGAACCAGAGCAACCAGGATCCGTTGAACTACCCGATCAAGTTGAACAACAAGCTGGCGGCATTGCTGGGCGTAGTGCAGAGTTCCGACACGGGGCCGACGGCGCAATCGAATCAGGTCTTTGAAGACCTGGCGACGAAGGTGAACGGGCAACTGCGGCGGCTGGAGGGACTCGTTGGCACGAACCTTCCGGCGTTCAACAAGCTGGTTCGCGATGCGTCGGTGCCGGCGGTGATTGTGAAAGGGAAGTAGCGGCGCTGAGCAACGATTGCAGGGGCTGTGGCTCCTTCGGCGGCAGGACGTGGGCCACCAGGATAATGGTGCCCGGTTCGCCTTGCGGGGTGAGCAGCACGCGCAGGTACTGCACTTCGAGCGACCGGGGGGCGAAGGTCTCACGGTCCGTCAGTTCCAACTCCTTCACGCGGCGGCCGAGCATGGCGGCGCTGAGCACGGAACTCTGCTGGGCGGCGCCGAGGCCGGCTTCCCCGTTGGCCGCCATGAATCTGCGAGCGGCGCCGTTTTCGTACTCCAGTTCACCTTCGGCGCTGAAGACCCACACCGGGTCACGGAGCACGGCGAAGATGTCGCGATATTGGGTTTTCATTTCGGCCACCACGACGCCGGTGGATTCACGGATCCGCTGGGCGGAGTGGATACGATTGGCGTTCCAGACAATCATGGCGAACATGCTGCCGGCGCTCATCAGCACGTGGAGCAGCAGGCCGAGATCGGGCTGTAACAGGCCGGCGCGCTGGGCCTGGTGGCGGAGGATGGCCAGCAGGACCGGGATGAGAAAGGCGAGCGGGAACATGACGCGCGCCGCTTCCGCCTCCGGGCCGCGCTGGGCCAGGACTTTCAGCACGCCCGGGGCTCGGGTGGCGGTAGAGAGGATATAAGCGATGGCGGTGAGGATGGCGAGTGGGATCAGATCGACACGCAGCAGTGACGGCACCGGCGACATGGCGGCGCGGGAGAGCAGGAGCGAGACCCAGCAGGAACTGAGGAATGTGCAGACGAGGGCGGTGAGAACCGCATCGACCCGTATGTGGGGCAGGCGTTGTTTGCTGACAAGACTGAGGCCGATGGCGAGGTAGCAGATGCCGACGGCGTGGCCGCCGGCGATGAGTGAGGCGCCGACGATGATGAGGCAGACCCGCGACGTTTGGACCACGGCACGGACCGAGCGGCTGTGCGCTTCCAACCGCGACATGCGGACGGCGAAGCCGATGAAGATGAGACCCAGCGCCTCTTCGGGCGAGACCCAGAGCACGGCGATAGCGCCGCCCGTCTGGCCGGTCCAGACGCTGAGCAGCGAAAGAATGCCGAGCGCAATGGCCAGGAAGCAACTGACGCGCAGAGTGAGGGCGGGCCAGTAGCGGGCGGGACTATCGCGATTTACGACAGGATGCACCTTTCCACAGATCGGCTCGTTTTCAAGAAGTCTGAGGGAAATGCCAGGCATTGGTTACATCCGCCGCCGGCGCATTCCTGGAACGAAGCCGCTGTTGCGAATGTGAATGCGGATGCGGCACGGTTCGGCATCCGCCGAGGGACAGGCATGGTCGACACTGACGCGCAGCCGCCCGGCGACGACTTCGCTTTGGCTGCGGGTTTGAATGGCAAGCGCGAGGCCGGGCGGGACATCCATGTTCAGCCGGGAAAAGACGGTGGCGGAGGCGAGAGCCATTTCGTGTTTGATGGCGTGGCCGGATTCCGCGCGGCGGTAGTGGCCTTCGAGTAGAACGCCTTCGAGCCCATTTTCGTTGGTCGGCGGGGCGTAGGCGGTGACGGTGATATCGCGCCATTCCGACTTGGTGGCAACAGCGGTGGTGCGGCAGGCGTAGCCGCCGTCGCGAATGGCGTCTGCAGTAGAGACGCCCTGGTCGCGCAGGGCCTCGCAAACCCCTTTGGCCCCGCGGCTAAGCGTGGTCTCTTCCTGGCACCCCAGCAGCAGGACCGCCAGAGACACTGCGAGCGCAAATCCGCAATTCAGCGGCAAGCCGGCACCCTCCTCCAACTCGAACCCGACGGTCAATCCAAACTTGTTTGTATGACCAAATCGTCGCATGAAGGCCGACTTTTTGACATGCGGCGGACGCACTAGCGCCCTTAGTTATTGGGGGATAGTCAGGCCTTTACGTCGTAGCACCAAAGGCAGCCGAGATCGCGAATATACATGCGGCCGTTGGCGATGACGGGGTAGCTCCAGGCGCGTTCGCGGGCGTCGCGGCGGCGGGGTGGGCTGGGGGGAGTAAAGCGCCCCTTTTCGCGGTACCCGGTGGTGGTGGCTTCCACTAAGGCCACTTCGCCGGATTCGGAGTGGTAGTAGAGATTTCCATCGGCGAGCATGACGGCGCCGGGGCCGAAGGCGGCTTCCTGCCAGTGGATTTTGCCGGTGAGGAAGTCGGCGGCGACGGGGCCCTGTTGGTTCGTTCCGTACAGGACGTCGCCGTGGAGAATCTGGCCGCCGAGGGTGTTCGGCATGTCGCGGCCGAGGTAGATCTGTTCGGCGGAGACGCTGGCGCCGTTGGCGGTGAGTTGGATAAGACCGCCGTTGAAGCGGCGGGCATTAGTGGAATAGATGTAATTGCCCTTGGCGATGGGGGAGGCGATGTTGGCGGGACCACCGGCGGTGCCGGTGTAGCGCCAGAGGAAGGCGCCGGTTTTGGCGTCGACGCCGACTACGCCTTTATCGAGGAACTGGACGTACTGGCGGCGGCCGGCGGCTTCGGAGACGATGGCGGTGGAGTAGGCGGCTTTGTCGCCGCCGGGGATGGCGGATTTCCAGATTGTCGCACCGGTCTTTTTGTCGATGGCGGCCATGGTGGCGGTGGGGCCGCCGGGGGTGATGACGAGGGTGTCGCCGTCAATCAACGGCGATTCGGCGTAGCCCCAGGTGCCGGGCGTGCCGGCGAAATCGGCGCGGGCGCTTTTGCGCCAAATCACTTCGCCAGTATCGGCGCGGAGGGCGGCGAGGTCGCCATCGGAGGAGAAGGCGTAGAGGGTGGCGCCGTCGACGGCGGGCGTGGAGCGGGCCATGGGGTAGGGCGGCTGCTGGTTGGGATTGCCGACGCCTCCGAGGTGGGCGCTCCATTGGGACTCGCCGGTTTTGAGGGAGAGGGCCTGGACGAATTCGTCGTCGAGACTGTGGTTGCTGATGGCGTAGATGAACTTCGATGTGACGGCGACGGTGCCGTAGCCATCGCCGATGTCGGGTTGGCGCCAGAGGAGTTTGGGGCCATCCTTCGGCCACTGTTTGAGGAGGCCCGTTTCGGCGGAGATGCCGGTGCGGGCGGGGCCGCGGAACTGGGTCCAATCGGCGGCGAGGGCGGGGAGGGTGGAAGCGAGGAAGAGGCGGCGGCGCATAGTTGTGACCCTACTCAATGTACTAGGATCGGGCGGGCGCGGAACTTTTTTGCGGAGATCGTATACTAAAGCAATCGGGATTCTGTTGGCGAATTGAGGAGTTGTTGTTTTGAAGTTGTACGAAATAGTGTCCCGGCATTGCGCCACAGTCATTGAAACTGGCGCATTTGCGATGGTAGAAGCGAGACGGGTTTCCGCGGGCGCCAGCGGCGAAGCTGGAAGCCGATGAGCTATCCAGCGACCCAACCGCGCATTTCGCAGTGGCTGGCCGAGCACGGGCCGGCGGCGATTGAGTCTTTGTTTCGGGCGATCGTTTTTCACCCGTCGTCGCCGATCCTGATCGCCGACGACGACCGTAATTATCGGGACGCGAGCATTGGCGCGGGCCGATTTCTGGGCGTTGGCCGCGAAAAACTGATCGGGCGGCGGGTGGACGACTTCGCCGGATCGGCGGAGAATCCGAAGTTTGCGGAGCAGTGGCTGGAGTTTTTGAAGGAAGGCCAACAGGCCGGCACACTGCAGCTTGTGGCGGCGGACGGAACAACGCGGAACATTGAATATAAAGCCAAGGGCAACGTGCTGCCGATCCGCCATTTGTTGCTGATGCGGGAGAAGGGGGCGGAGTCCGAGGAGGCTCCGAACGCGGGCGCGGTGCGAGCGTGGACCGAAGATTTTGCGCTGTTTCTGCTGGACGCCGATGGGCGAATTGTCATCTGGTACGCGGGGGCGGAGCGGATTTATGGATACAAGAGCGAGGAAGTAGCGGGAAAAAGCATTGCGTTTTTATATCCGCCGGACAACCGGCTGAACACCAGGGTGGACAGGAAGTTGAAGCGCGCGGCCACGGAGGGCCATGCGGGCGGCGAGAGCTGGCATTTGCGGAAAGATGGCTCGCAGTTCTGGGCCAATGCGATTACGATGGCGCTGCGCGACGAGCAGGGGGAACTGCAGGGGTTCGCCCGGGTGGTGCGCGACTTCACCGACCGGCACGAGCGGGACGAGAAGTTCAGTAGCGCGGAGCGGAGCGCGCGACCGGCGGCGGAGATGTCGACGATTGCCGGCGTTGTTTCCGGCGAGTTCGATCGCGTGCTGGAGATGAATGACAAGGTGCTGGACCTGATCGGCTACAGCCGGGAGGATCTGGAAGAGGGACGAATCCATTGGGCCGATCTGGCGCCGAAGGAGTTCGCCGCGCAGGACGAGTTCGCGCACGAAGAGGGTTTGCGGTTCGGCGCCTGCAGTCCGTACGAAAAAGAGTTGATCCGCAAAGACGGGACGCGGATACCGGTGCTGATCGCGACGGCGGTGCTGAAGATTTCGCCGTACCGGTGGATCACGTTTGTGACCGACCTGCGGGACGGGCGGGAGGAGGAAGTGAAGGCCGACGCACCGCCCGCACATGATTTCACGGCGATTATCGGGAACAGCAACGAGTTGCGCCGGGTACTGCGGCAGGTGGAACTGGTTGCACCGACGGATGCGACGGTGTTGATTCTTGGGGAAACCGGGACGGGAAAAGAGCTGATCGCGCAGGCACTGCACCGGCTGAGCCCGCGGCGGAATTATCCGTTCGTCAGCGTAAATTGCGCGGCGATTCCGACAGGGCTATTGGAAAGCGAGCTGTTCGGGTACGAGAAGGGCGCGTTTACGGGCGCGTTGCAGCAGAAGATCGGGCGATTCGAAATGGCGAATCGGGGGACGCTGTTCCTGGACGAGGTGGGGGACATTCCGCTGGAGTTGCAGCCGAAGTTGCTACGGGCCCTGCAGGAGAAGTGTTTTGAGCGGCTAGGCAGTACGCGGACAACGCCGATCGACATACGCGTCGTGGCGGCGACGAACCGGAATCTGACACAGATGGTAGGGGACAATCTGTTCCGGAGCGATCTGTACTACCGGCTGAAGGTGTTTCCGATTGCGCTCCCTTCGCTGCGGGACCGGCCGGAGGATATCGCTCTTCTCGTCTGGCATTTCACGAAGAAGTACGCGGACAAGATGAACCGGGCAATCGACCGGATCTCGCCGGGCAATATGCAAGCGATGATGAACTGGCACTGGCCGGGGAATATCCGGGAGTTGGAGAACTTTATTGAGCGGTCGGTGATCCTATCGTTGGGCCGGGCGCTGGAGGCGCCGGTGGAAGAGTTGCGGGTGGAGGGGGAGGCGCCGGTGGGAGCGTCGATGGACGAAGTGGAACGGGAGCATATTCTGCGCACATTGCGGGAGACCAGGGGCGTGGTGAGCACGGCCGCGACGCGGCTGCGCATGCCGCGGACGACGTTGAACGGGCTGATGAAAAAGCACGGGATTACGCGGAAGAATTTCTAGCGGCGCGGCTAGTTCTTCTTCGGTTCGCGGCGGGCCCAGGGGGCTTTCGTGCGGGGGCGGATGGGGTCGTGGATGGCGCGGATTTTGGCCAGGGCTTTGAGTTGAATCTCGGCGCCTTGTTCGAAGATGCCGCCTTCGGCGATTAGCGTCTTTTGCAGGTCGGGTATGCTGATGCTCTGTACGCTGGTTCCTTTGGCGATCGCCTGGGCGGCGGCGATGCCGGCGGCGTGGCCGAGGATCATGTATTGGGGTTCCATGCGCATGGATGAGTACACGACGTGGCTGGCGGAGAAGCAGACGGGGACGAGCAGATTTTCGGCTTCGCTGGCTTTGGGCGTCAGCACGCGGTAGGGGATTTGGTAGGGCTTGACGGGGACTTCCATATTGCCCTCGTTCAGCACGATGCCTGCGGGGGTGACGTAGCGCTGCACGTTGTGGGAGTCCGAGTTGTAGCTGCCCATGCCGATCACGTCGGGCTTGGTGAGTTCGGTTTGCAGGTCCTTTTGCGTGGCGACGAAATCGCCAACCATGCGGCGGGCTTCGCGGACGTAGAGCTGGTTGGGCCAGTTATTCGTGTCGGTGAATTCATCCTTCGCCAAGCCCCATTCGCTCCATTCGGCGCGGGTTTGCGGGTCGACCTGCGGATCGTTGGCGAGGAAGTAGTAGAGGCCTTGTTGGTAATCGATGTGGTCTTGCCAGATGCGGGCGCGGGTGGCGTAAGAGCCCTCGGGATAGTCGTAGTTTTTGCCGATGTAATCGGTGGAGAAGCCGCCGCGGTTGTTGAGATCGGCCTTGCCGTTGGGGATGACGCGGATGAGGCCGACTTCGTTGACGGTGAGCGGATGGCCAGCGTACTCGGCGGTGGCCTTCAGATAGCGAGCAAGGAGGGCGTAGCGGTTGGGATCGTAGTTGGCCGGTTTGGGCCAGGGGACGCGGTTGGATGGGACCTTGGTGGCGATGACGCGGAAGTTGTAGGCCTGGATTCGCTTGTCGGCTTCGCCGGGGGTGCCGCGGGGGGCGGCGGAGATTTCGGGGAGGAGTTTGCCGTTGGCGTCGTAGGCGTTGATGTCGGTGGGGAAGTTGTGGTTTTCGGTGTGATCCTGGATGCCGGCGAGCGATTCGCCGTACTGCGCGCGACCTTCGCGGCCGTAGGTGTAGCTGACGCCGGCCTGGGCCATTAGGTCGCCTTCGTAGGTGCAATCGGCGAAGATCTTGCCTTCGAAGCGGGCGCCGTTTTCGGTCTTGATGGCGGTGATGCGCTTGCCTTGTTTTTCGACGCCTGTTTTTTCGACGAGGCGGTGCCCGGTGAGGAGGGTGACCTTGGCATCGGCGAGCATCTGGCGCATGACCTGTTCGCCGGCGCCGGGTTCGGGCATCCAGGCGAGCTGCTGGAGGTGGCGATCGACTTGATAGTGCCGGCCGGCGCGCCAGTAGAATTCCAGCGCCATGCCGCCGATGACTTCGATCTTGCCGACGTCGGTGCCGGAGAGGCCGCCGGTGACCATGCCGCCAACGTGCTGGCCGGGTTCGAGGAGGACGGTGGAGAGGCCGCGGCGGGCGCCGGAGATGGCGGTCATGACGCCGCCGGCGGTGCCTCCGTAGACGACCAGATCGTAGCTATAGGCGGAGCCGGCGAGGGCGGCGAGGAGGAGAAGCGTTTTCATTGGCGTTTGCGGATGGAGGAGCGGGGGATGACCAAGGCCATGGAGCCGCGGGCGGTCACCACTTCGTACTTCCCTTGAAAGGCTATCAACAAATGGGCGGCCCATTCTTCGAGGCCGTGGTCGGCCATGAGTTGTTGGACCATGTCTGTCGTCGCCATTTCGAGAGCGCGGTCGAGGGAGCTTTGGAATTCGGCTTGCGAGCCGATGCTGATGATCGCTTCGGCGGTTTCGACACGGGGGCCGGTGAGCTTGGCGGCTTTGCGGATAGCGACGGAGAACTCAACGTCCATGGAGGTTTCGACGCCGTTACCGGTGGGTTCGCCGTCGCCCTGGAGCGCGTGGCCGTCGCCCAAGAAGAGCATGGCGCCGGGGTGCGAGACGGGGAGGACGACGGTGGCCCCTTCGCCGATGCGGTTGTAATCGAGGTTGCCGCCGTAGGAACCGCTGGGGCTGGAGGTGGGGGCGAAGTCGCCGGCCGGGGCGACGCCGACGCAGCCGAGCATGGGTTTGGCGGGGAACTCCATGACGATGGCCTTGCTGCCGGGTTCGCGGAGGCGGACGATGTTCTTGGCCAAGTCGAGATCCCAGGGGACGTAATGGGCGAAGCCTTTGCGGACGGCGTCCATTTTGTAGTTGGGCGGGTAGGTCTTTTCGATGTAGTCCGGCGTCATGGCGAAGAGGCCGAGACGATAGCTGGAGTAGCCCCAATTGCGGTTGAGGCGCATCTTGTGGAATGTGATTGCGACGGCGTCACCGGGTTCGGCGCCTTCGATGTAGAAGGGCCCGGTGAGGGGGTTGGGCCCGCCGGATCGTTCGTTGCCTTCGAAGTCCTTGCCGGAGGAATCGAGGGTTTTTGTGGTTATTTTTTCGCCGGGCTTGATGCGCTGTTTGACGGGGTGTTTGTGGAAGAACGTCCGGTAGTATTCTTCGGCCGGGAGGGTGATGGCTAGAAGCAGGAAGAGGGCTAGGGTTTTGGGCACGGTGGGACCGCCCACCAATTTAGCGCTTTCGGGGGTCGATGTAGGTGATGGTTTGCTGCAAGAGGGGCTGGTTGGCGCGACGGACTCTTAGCGTGACGACGAGTTCTTTTGCGCTCGGGCGGAGGGTGAGTTCGCCGGTGGGTTGGTATTGCTCCAGAAGGTCCAGTTGGTCCTGGTTGACGGTGAGGGTGGCGGATTGGAGGCGCTCGGTTGAGATGGGACCGGATTCACGCCAGTGGACACGGACGGCGCCTTTAGTGGATTGGAGGTTGAGGGTGACATGCGGGAGAGGGGCGTCTTCGACGGAGGCAGAGACGGGCCAGAAGGAGGCAGCGAGGAGGAGGAGGAGGACGGTGGCGGCTAGGACGGGCCACCAGTTTTGTGTATGGGAGTGTTTCGATTCGGGCGGCGGGGTTCGAGTTGGGATTTTTGGCGTTTCGGAACGGAACGTGAAGGAGGTGGGAGTGGGATGGTCGCCAGTCCAGATGAGGGCGCTGGCGTGATGGATGGTGATGGGGGCGATGGCGATGTGGAGGCCGCCGGTATCGACGTGTTTGGGGAGGCGGCGGTGGATGGACCAGCGGCCGATGGCGTGGGGCTCGATGGCGTCGGAATATCCGGTGATTTCGGGGCCGTTGGGACCGGTCTTGCCGAGGAGGGATCCGGTGCGGGATTCGCCTTCGCCGGGTTTTGCCGTGAAGGTCTGGAAGGCCAACTGGCAGAGTTGGGACTGGACTTCGGGGGCAAGTACGGGAGCGGGCAGAGTGGCTGTCAACGGAAATTCCTCCGGGGGAGCAAGAGCACGTTGACCGCCAAACTATTTAACGCCCGAGATTGCCGGTTTTGGCGTGGGCGGCCATCTTTTCGGCGGCGCGGAAGGCGAGTGCCTGGATAGTGGCGGTGGGTTGCTGGCGGCCGGAGGTGACGAGGCTGCTGCCATCGACGAGGAAGAGATTGGGCACGTCGTGGGTTTGATTGTCACGATTGACCACGGAGCGTCGTTTGTCGTTACCCATGCGGGCGGTTCCCATGATGTGAACGGTGAAGGCGACGGGGTCGACGGGGAAGCGCCAGACCTTGGTGGCGCCGGCGGCTTCGAGGATTTCCACCTGGCGATCGAGGAGCCAGCGCATGGTGGCGAGGTCGTCGGGCGGGCTGTCGTAAGTCATGCGGAGGGCGGGCAGGCCCCAGGCATCCTTGACGGTGGGGTCGAGATCGAAGCCGTGTTTTTCGTAGGGCAGGGCGGTGCTGTGGCTGAGCACCATCATGCTGCGGGTGAAGGCGTTGGCGAGGAAACTACGGAAGGCGTTACCGTAGCGGGGGACGTCTTTGGGAAGGCCTTCGAGGGCAAAGGAGATGGGGTAGAAATCGAAGCGGGCGTCGAGGCCGCCGCCGCCCCAGAAGCCGCGCTTGTTGGGATCGCTGTCGTAATAGTCCCAGAGGGCGCGGGTGACCTGGATGCCTTTGAACTCGTTGAGCTGTTCGGGGAAGAGGCCCATGGCGGCGGAGCCGTTGTCCACCATGAGATTGCGGCCGACCTGGCCGCTGGAGTTGGCGAGGCCGTCGGGGAATTGGGCGGATTTGGAGAGGAGCAGCAGGCGCGGGGTTTCGGCGCCGTTGGCACAGACGACGACAGCTTTGGCGCGCTGGCGGTGTTCCTTGCCGCGCGAGTCGAAGTAGATGACGCCGGTGGCGCGGCCGGCTTTGTTGGTTTCGATTTTGCGGACGTAGCAGCGGGTGCGGAGCTGGCAGCGGCCGGTTTTGAGGGCGGCCGGGATCATGGCGGCGAGGGTAGAGGATTTGGCGCGGACCTCGCAGCCGAAGCGTTCGCAGAGGCCGCAGTGGGTGCAGGCCTGGCGACCCTTGTAGGGCTTGGAGAGAATGGCAACGGGGGCCGGGAAGGGGTGGAGTCCGAGCTTCTTCGCGCCGCGTTCGAAGAGCACGCCGGAGGATTTCACGGGCATGGGCGGGAGCGGGTAGGGGCCGGAGCGGGGGGCTTCGAAGGGGTTCGAGCCGGCGAGGCCGGAGATGCCGAGTTCACGTTCGGCCAGGGCGTAGTAGGGTTCGAGTTCGGCGTAAGTGATGGGCCAATCTTCGAGAGACGAACCGGCGACGGCGCCCCAGCGGGATTTTTCCCGGAAGTCGTTTTCGGTGAAGCGCCAGTAGTTACCGGTGAAGTGGACGGTGCCGCCGCCGACCTGCATGCCGTAGCCGACGGCGGGTTGGACCTTGGCGGTTTCGGCGGTGTTGCGGCGGTAGGTGTTGGGCTGGCGGGTGTGGTTGTTGGTGAGGTAGAACCGGTGGACGAATTGGAGTTCGTCGTGGGTGAAGTCCTTTTCGGTGAGGTGGGGGCCTTGCTCGAAGATGACGACCGAGAAGCCGGCTTCGGCGAGCTGTTTGGCGACGACGGCTCCGGCGGCTCCGGAGCCGATGACGCGGAAATCGGGCTCGCTCATTTGGAGCTTTCCGCGTCGTAGTGGCCGAAGGGGGGCGTGAAGCCCATTTTGTTTTCGAAGCCGATGAGGCGCCAGCCGGCTTCATCGATGTTGCCGCCATATCTCGGGTCGCTGAAGAAGCCCATGATTGTGTGGGTTCTTATCGCTTCGAAGAAGGGTTCGCCTTCTTTGGGAGTTTGTTTGGTGGCGAGGCCGGTGCGGTAGATGGCGCGGTCTGTATCGGGGGCGGTGGTTAGGAGCGCGTCGATGAAGTAGACGACTCCGGCTTCGCGGGCGCCGGGACCTTCGTCGGAGGGGATGATGATTGAGGCCAGATCGGCAACGCGATCGGCTTCGGGTTGGGTGAAGAATTTGAGTTTGCGTTGGCCTGGGGGGAGGGCCATTTGTTCATGGGCGTGCTGGGCCGCGGCGGGGGCGGCGAGCATCCACAGTTGCATCCACTCTCGGCGCTGCATGGGTTCTTTTACGGTAGCAGGCTGTCGGTGGCCGACGATGCGGGTGGGAGTCGGTTGCGCTATATTCTCAATCGATGCCGTCATTCGACGATTCCTTTCGCGCCTTCTACGAGGACCATTGGGCGCTACTCGTCGAACACTGCCGGCGCGACACGGCGAACATACACGCAGCCGAGGATGCGGCCAGCAATGCGTTCCTATCTCTGTTCATCGCACAAAGCGTATCGGCGAGCGAACTCTACGCGATCGTCGACACGGAACTCAGTCACCGCCCTCAGGATCCGTTAACACCGCATCCCTCCCGGTACATGGAGCCCGCGGCCACACCGGAAGAGAGTGCAATGCACTCCGAGCACAAGCGCCGCATCCACGAAGCCTTCCCGCTTCTCCCCGACATTTGTCGCACGGTGCTCATGCTATCCCTCCACGGGGTTCAACCGGTTCACATCGGGCATCACCTCAAGAGAGATGTAGGGAACATCACCAGCATTCGCGGGCGCGCTGTGCGCTACCTACGACGGTGGAGCATAGACCCGACAACACGACCCCAGCGCGACTCACCGTAGCCCGTTGGGGGCGGGAACTTGACCCGGCGAGGGGCTTGTTCTTGGGCGCGCTGTACCGCGGCGCGCATCGACTCTTGGCGCCGCATGGGTTTCTTTACGGCAGCAGGCTGGTGAGGCGGATGTCGGCGGGGGTAGGGTGTTTGAACGGAAAGGCGCGGAACGGCTTGTTGAGCACGAACGCATCGGGGGCGAGCTGGTTGTAAGGATCACGGTCCTCCGTCGCGCCTTGCTCGACAAATTCCAAGGTGATGATAGTGCCGAGCCAAGCGACCAGGGGGTGGAGAAGACAGGAATGAAGAGGAGGTTTGCGTGCCTTCCGGACGAGGCAGCCATCGAAGAGTTCGTGGATTTCGTAGTTGACCAGATCGGCACTGTGAAGCGCCTGACAGTGATCCGCGGACAGCTTCCGCCGGAGGTACGGCGGAAGCTGCGCTGGAAGCGGATCGACGGAGCTGGGCATTGGCACCCAACATGAAAGCTAGAGCCCGAGGCGGTTCTGAACGATGGTCGTCGTCTTGCCGTTGATAGTGATGTTGGCCTGCCGTTTGTAGAAGATGGTGTTGGGCTGCACCTTCACCTGGATAGTGGCCGGGCCGGTGCCGCTGGTCTTGTTGAGGGACATCCAACTGGCCGATTCGCTGGCGGTCCAGGAGCAGTACGGGGGCAGGACGATGTCGAGGGTGATGGTCTCAGCATAGCCATCGAGGATGGAGCCGCCCGGGGCGACGAACCAGGCGTTGCAGACGAGGTTGCGAACACTGGCGATGTCGCCAGCGGAGGCCACTGTGGCCTTGCCCATGGTGACGCCGGCGGGCATGGGTTTGAGGGGCTCGATGGTGGGTTTGCCGTTACTGGAAAAGGCGTAGGCGCTGTAGTGCATGATGGAGCCGTAGTCGTAGGTGCCATAGTTCTTACCGGAAGCGACGCCGACCATGTAGAAGTTGGATGCCTTGTCGGTTGTGATGTTGTCGAAGTTGATTTTCACGTACTGGTCACGATCCTGGCGCATCTGTTCGTGCCAGAGTCCGATGGTGTGCCCAATTTCGTGGATGGCGGCGGTTGAGCTGCAGGCGGGATCAAGTTCGATGTATTGTGCGCTGCCGACGCGCCCGACAGAGGACTGGCAGACGCCTGTGGCAGGTCTGAAGACGACATAATCGGATTCATGCTGGGCGGGGACGAGAAGACCGGGAAAATGGGAGTTCCAGTAGGCGATCGCGCCTTCCACTTCCTGCCGCTCCCACGTCAAGAACCCGAAGGAATCATAGACGGGAATATTGATCACATAGGGGATGCGGAACTTGGCCCAGGCGCGGTTGGCGCCGACGATTTGCATCGAGTCGCGGTTGGCGCCTTTGCCGGAGACGGGAGCGTCTTCGGGGAGGACGATATCGCCCTGGAGGACAGTAGCGCCGTTATTGCGGGAGGCACGGACGAGGTTGTCATCGACCATCGCGAGAACCTCTTCGCCGCCCGGCGCGCCGGGCGTGGGAGTGAAATTGCGACGGAACTTCATGGGCGCGGCTTCGAGCTGTTCAGCGGTTTTGCAGCGGACAGAGTCGAGAACGAAGGGGAAGTCCGCGGTGGGCCGGCCGGTGGCGGTGATGGCGAAGGTATCGCCGGGGAGCCACTGGGAGACGAAATCGGGCCGGTTGACGGGGCCGTGGCCGAGGTAGGGACCGTGGGCGGTGTCACCGGCGGCGTGGAGATGCATCGCCTCGTCCTTGGCGAGGCCGAGGTAGGCGAACTGGAGTTGGCAGGCCGCGGCGCCGGGAACATTGACAGTCATGCGAACGACGGACTGGCCGTTGGTGTGGGGCCGCCAATTGGGTTCGGCGGGCATGGCAACGGAGTATTGGCCGGGGGTGTCTTCAACCGGAGTAAGGACCACCTGCTGGGCAACGGCGGGGAGTGCGAGGGCAAAAAGTATAGGTAAATATTGGGGTTTCATAGTGAACCGTCTCTCACTGGTCCTAGCGCGAGAGACGGTTCAAAGTTCTCAGCCGTTATTGATCGAGTGCGGCCAGCAGCTTTTCCATCCAGCTGGCGTAGGTCCATTCGACGGGGTCGACGAAGGCGGAGCCGACCATGAGGCCGAGGTGGAGGTGATCGCCACCGGCGAGACCGGACATGCCGGACTTGCCGATCTCCTGTCCCTTCTTCACCGTGTCGCCGACCTTCACGGAGAGGTCGCTCATGTGCCCGTACACGGTGAGGACGGAGTGGCCGTGATCGATGACCACGCAGTTGCCGTAGATGCCGAGGCGGCCGGCGTGGACCACCTTGCCGCTGTTGCCGGCGGGGACGGGCGCGTTCTTCGTTGACGCCATATCGATGCCGAGGTGCCATTCGCGATTGAGTGATTTGCCGGCGTAGCGGTAGGTGCGGTGGTCGGCGAAGAGGGCTTCGGCCTTGCCGCGGGGGAGCATAACGAAGGGGCCGTCCCAGAGGCGGGAGGGTTCGCTTTTGGCGGCGAGGGCGGCGAGGGTGGCATCGTTAGCGCGGCGCATGACGGAGTTGATGCGGGCGAAGCGTTCGGCGGCTTCGCCTTGGGCGCCGGCGTCGAGTTCGTCGAGCACCTTGGTCATGAGTTTGTCGCCGAGTTCGAGTGTGCGGTCGCGGAATTTGACAGCGGTGACTTTGACAGGGAAAGGCGCGGTGGCTTCGTCGCCGATGGCGTTGCGGGCGTAAAGGAGCGGTACCGATTCGTCATCGACTTCCGGGGGAATGGTGAAGAAGGCGAGGCGGCGTTCGGGCTTGGATTTTGATGGCCAACTGGAGAAGGTGAATTTGCCGACACGGACTCCGGCGTCGCTCCAGCCGCCGCCGACGGTGAACTGCACGAGACCCGTGCCGCCGCGGCGAAGGAAGACGGGGGAGGCGTCGGCGGTAACGGTGGGTTTTTCCAGAACAACGGGGAGTTCGTGGGAGATTTGGGCCGTTTGGCCGCGCAGATCGTTGGACTGCACTTCGACGACGACGGTGGCTTTGCCGGGGGCGAGGCCGGTTTTGGGGATGTTGAACGCGGCTTCGCCGGGGGCGGCGGCGGGCGGACGGAAGGCGAAGCGGACGGCGGGTTCGACCTTTTCAAACGCCACGTTGCGGGCGCCGTTTTGTTCGACGTAGACGGTGACGCGGCGGGCGCCGTGGGGGTTGGTCCAACGGATTTTCAGCGGTGTGGAGGGGCCGAGCGCGCGGGGGAATCCGCCCGCCACTTCGACGGCTGGCAGCGTCGATTTGAACCACAAGTACCCGCCCGCGCCGACGGCGGCGAGGAGTATCAAAATCGGGACAGCGCCCAGAAGCGAACGACCTGAACCGCCGAAGTA
>CANIFK010000029.1 GCA_947466555.1 Acidobacteriota bacterium
GGAGCAAAGTGGTACCTCTGCAATTGAGACTAGTTGTTCCAGCGTTCGGTTGCAACTGAGTTTTATAATAGGCTATGCCGGAACTACGTCACTCAGTGTGTGCATTGGATTGCCCGGATGCCTGCGGATTGCTGGTGCAGGTGGAAGGCGGACGGGGAACCAAATTACGAGGGAATCCGGCGCATCCGGTGACGCGCGGGTTCCTTTGCGCGAAGGTGACCAAGTATCTGGACCGGGAGTATGCGCCCGGCCGGTTGCTGTATCCGCAGAAGCGGGTGGGGGCTAAGGGCGAGGGGAAATTTACGCGTATCTCGTGGGACGAAGCCCTGGATACGATTGCCGATCGCCTGCAGCGGGTGGCGCAGGAGTGGGGGCCGGAGGCGGTGTTGCCGTATAGCTACGCCGGGTCAATGGGGTTGCTGAACGCCAACGGCATGGACCGGCGCTTCTTCCACCGGATCGGGGCGTCGCGGTTGGACCGGACGATCTGCGCCAGCGCTGGTTCGGCCGGGTTGATGGCGACGCAGGGATTCCGGATGGGCGTGGCGCCGGAGGACTTTGTCCATTCGCGGCTGATCATCGCCTGGGGCGCGAATGTGTTGACCACTAACGTCCACCTGTGGCCGTTCATCGTGGAGGCGCGGCGGGCCGGAGCGAAGTTCATTGTGATTGACCCGCACCGGAACCGGACGGCGGCGGCGGCCGATGAGCATCTTTTCATTCACCCGGGATCGGATAAAGCGCTGGCGCTGGGGCTGCTGCATGTCATCTTCCGCGATGGGTTGGAGGATTCCGATTACATTTCGCGGTATGCGACCGGGGCCGATGAGCTGCGCGGGTTAGTGCGGGACTATACGCCGGAGCGGGTGGCGGAGTGGACCGGGATCCCGGCGGAACGGGTGGAATCATTGGCGCGGGAGTATGCCAACACGCGGCCCGCGGTGATCCGGTTGAACTACGGCGTGCAGCGCAATCCCAATGGCGGGACGGCGGTGCAGACGATTGCGATGTTACCGGTAGTTACAGGCGCGTGGCGGGAGCGGGGCGGGGGGATGCAGTTATCCACTTCCCAAGCCTTTGGGCTGGATCGGCCGGCGCTTGAGATGCCGGGGCTACAGAAGAAATCGGCGCTGGGGCGCGAGGCGCGGATTGTGAATATGTCACAGTTGGGCCACGCGCTGACGGAATTGAACTCGCCGCCCGTGAAGGCGATGGTGGTTTATTGTTCGAATCCAGCCGCGGTAGCGCCCGATCAGGGGCGGGTGCAGAAGGGGATGGCGCGGGAGGACCTGTTCACCGTAGTGCTGGAGCAGTTCCAGAACGATACGGCGGATTATGCCGACATTCTGCTGCCGTCGACTACCTTTCTTGAACATACGGACTTATACACGGCCTACGGTCATTATTACTTACAGCTGGCGCGGCCCGCGCTGCCGGCGCCGGGGGAATGCAAGAGTAACGTGGAGGTATTCCAGTTACTGGCGCGGCGTATGGGGCTGGATGATTCCTGCTTATACGAGAGCGAGGATGAGATGATCCGGACGCTTCTCGCGAGCGGGCATCCGTACTTAGAGGGGATTACGTTGGAACGGCTTGAGGCCGAGCACCACGTGCGGCTGACGCTGCCCGATCCGTTTTTGCCCTTTGCCGAGGGTGGGTTTGGCGGGCCGGAGGGGCGGGCGCAGTTGGGCACGGCGGGGTTGGCCTATGTGCCGCCGCCGGAGTCGCGGCTGGGGGCGGAGAAAAGCGTCTACCCGTTGGAACTGATTTCGCCGAAGGCGCACGACGCGATGAATTCTACGTTCGGATACCAGGACGCGCTTGACGCCGATACCGCTGTGGCGTGGCTGCATGCCGACGACGCGGCGGTGCGCGGGATCTCGAATGGCGACTCCGTCCGGCTGTTCAACGACCGGGGCGAGGTTCGGGCGACGGCCGCCGTGGACGGGAAGACGGCGCCGGGCGTAGTGGCGGTGCCGGCGGTTCGTTGGCCGAGACGTAGCGCAAACAGGGCGGGACTGAATACACTGATATCGGACCGTTTGACCGATTTGGGCGGCGGGGCCACATTTTATAGCTGTCTGATACAGGTGGAACGATGCGCAGATTGACGTTGGTGCTGGCGTTGGCGGTGGTCACGCTGGCCGGTTGCAAGAAGAGCAAGAAGGACGTGCAGTATGTCGAGGAGGGCGGCTCGCAGCTTTCATCGGCTGTGAACGTCGCCGATCCGAAGGCTGCCATCCAACTGCTGCGCGGGTTCCACGACGTGGAGAACGGCGCCTGGCGCTGGACGGGGCCGAAGTTCGCCGTGGCCTTACGGCCGCCGAAAGAGGTGCCGGCCGAGGGCGCCAAACTGTTTATGGAATACGCGGTTCCGGACCTGTTTATCCAGAAGGTGCCATCGACGACGCTGACGATTTTCGTCAACGGCAAGGCGCTGGATTCGGAAGCGATCAGCAAGGCGGGGAGCTTCAAGTTGGAGCGGACGGTTTCGACCGATTTGCTGAAGGGTGATGTGGTGACGGTGGACTTCGCGCTGGATAAGTTCCTGGCCGCGGGGAGCGTGGATCAGCGGGAGCTGGGTTTGATTGTTAGCGCTGTTGGCCTGCGCGGCACGCCGCCGCCGGCTGCCCCGGCCGCACCGGCGAAATGAGGGAGCGGCTGGCCGGTTTTGCCCTGGCGTGCGCGGTTTGTTTGTGGCTGTATTGGCCGGGGTTGATGACGTGGTTCGCGATGGACGACTTTGCGTGGCTGGGCCTGCGGCAGGCGGCGGGCGACGCGGGTTGGCTGGCCGTGCTGTTTTCGCCGAAGGCGCAGGGGACGGTGCGGCCGTTGTCAGAACGTCTGTATTTCCTGGGTTTAGAAGGGCTATTCGGGATTGAGGCGTTGCCGTTCCGGATCGTCGCGTTCGCGACGCAGTTGTTGAATCTATGGCTGGTGATGCGGCTGGTGGACCGGGTGACCGGCGTGCGGGCCGCCGGTGTGGTGGCGGCGCTGTTGTGGCTGGCGAACTCGGCGTTGGGGCTGGCGATGTCGTGGACCAGCGCGTATAACCAGATCCTGTGGCCGTGCTTTTTGCTGGCGGCGTGCAACGCGCGATGGACGTGGCTGGAGTCGGGAAGTCGTCGGGCTCGTTGGGCGGAGTGGGCTTTCTTCCTGCTCGGTTTCGGGGCGCTGGAGTTGCAGGTGGTGTACCCGGTGATTGCGGCGGCGTTGACGCTGCTATACCGGCGGGAGCGTTGGCGGGACTTGCCGCCGCTGTTCGCGGTAGCCGGGGCCTATGCGGTGTTCAACCGCGCCATGGCGCCGGCGCAGACGAGCACGGTGTATACCCTGTATTGGGACGGGAGTCTGTTTGCGACCTTCGGCACGTATCTGCGGATGGCCACCGGGCTATGGCGTCCGGAATTGACGCGGGAGTACGCCGAATGGTGGACGGCGGCCGAGTGGTTGGCGGCGGCGGGCGTGGTGGCGGGATTGGGCTGGATGGCGTGGCGGCGGGAGAAGTGGGGGCTGTTCGGGGTGGTGTGGTTCCTGGCGACGCTGGGGCCGATTGTGCCGTTGAAAAACCACATCTCCGACTACTACCTGACGGTGCCGGCCATTGGCCTCGCGATGGCGATGGGAGTGGTGGTGGCGCGGCGGCCGGTGTGGGCGTTGGCACCGGTGGTGGCCTACGCCATTGGGAGCGGCTACTGGGCGCGCCAGACGGTGAATTACAACTACGCGCGGGCGGAACAGGGCCGGGCACTCTTTGGCGGCGTGCAGGAGGCGATGCGGCTCCATCCGGGGAATCTGATTCTGTTGACGGCGGTGAGTTCGGAGCAGTATTGGGGTGTGATGAACGACAACCCTTTCCGGCTGGTGCCGGGGCTGAAGGTGTATCTGGCGCCGGGCGGCGAAGAGAACAGCGAAAAGCACCCGGAGTTGGGCGATCCGGGGCGGTTCGTGCTACCCGGTCCGGCGGCGCGGGCGGCGCTGGAGGCGGGGCAGGCAGTAGTCTATTCGCCGGCCGGGGGGAAGCTGCGGAACGTGACCGGGCTGTGGCTGGGGATTGCCAAACAGCGATGGGGGGACGAGTTGTCGCCGCTTGTCGACATGGGGCAGCCGCTGATGGCCGGGCAACTGGACAAGGGCTGGCACCCGATTGAGCAGGGGTTCCGGTGGTCGGAGGGGCGGGCATCGCTGCGGCTGGGGGCGACGGCGGAGGTACGGAGTTTGACGCTTGACGGGTTTCGGGGCGGGGAAGCCGGAGCGCGCGGGGAGGTCACCATCGTGGCGGCTGTGAATGGGGTGGACGTTGGGCGCTGGGTGATGCCCAAGGACGACAGTTCGCTGGCGGTGACGGCGGCGTTGCCGGAGGGGTTGGATCGTGCGAAACCGGTGCGTGTGGAGGTGCGAATTACGCCTGTATTGCGGGAGCCCGGGCCGGGGGGCAGGGAGTTGGGATTGGCGTTCGGGAAAATCGGGCTGCGGTAGCAGATCGCGCTCAATTCGCTGCTTGATTTGGCCGATGAGTCCTCAAGCGGTTCGTAGATGTCCTTTTTGTCCGAACATCAACGACGAGTATTGCTGGCGACGGTTGCCGTGGCCTGTGGTTTGCTTAGCTGCGTCTATGTGGCGCGCCGGTACCAGCTGGTACATGGGCCGGTTTATCGGATTGGCTACGGGAACCAACCGGAGCTGTTCCGGCCCGAAGTGAGCGGGCAGCCGAGCGGATTTGCGGTGCGGTTGATGCAGGAGGCTTCGCGCCGGGCCGGCGTGAAGCTGGAATGGGTCTATGCGCCGGAGGGGGCCGATGAGGCGCTTTTGAATGGGCGGGTGGATATATGGCCGTACCTGCACAACAAAGACTACCTGCGACCAACGGTCCATTTTACGAGGCCGTATCTGGCGTCTGAATACTCGGCGCTGCATCTGGAGACAACAGCCCCGGCTGGCGGGAAGGGACCGCGCGTGGCAATTCCCATGGGCCAGTTCCATCGATACGTGGGTGGGCGGCTGTTCCCCGGGGCGGAGCTGTTGCCTTTCCCCGGGGACCGGGAGATGCTGGCGGCGCTGTGCCGGGGGGATGCCGAATATGTGCTGATCCGCCGGGGGCGTGTCGTTTTGCTCGCCGAAGAGTGGGCGTCGATTTGTTCGGCCGCTCTACCGCAATTGGAGCCGGTGGCGAGTCCGGAGCTGGGCATCTCGATTGCCGCGAGCGCCTCGGGGGCGGCCGCTGCGGAGGCCCTGCGAGATGGGCTCGATGCTTCGTTCAGCGAATCGGCGTTGGAACACCTCGTGGGGAACTACTATCTGGACGTGGCGGTGAGCGAAACGATTCACGGTTCGGTGCTGGCCACGCGTGAGGCGAACCGGTGGTTGTGGCTCGGGGTCGCCGGACTGGGTGTTCTGTTATTGGTGACGATTCGGGTGAGCCGGCAGGTGGCGTCGACCAACCTGAAGTTGCGCCACACTGTGGCCGAGCGGGACCGGTTGGTGAGCGAGGTTCGGAACGCCGAGGCGGCCAAGACGCAGTTTGTCGCCAACATGAGTCACGAGCTTTGCACGCCGATGAATGGGATTCTGGGAACGCTCGATTTGTTGAAGGAGTCGCCGCTCGAGGGTAGCCAGCGAGACCTGTTGCTGACGGCCACGCGAAGCAGCCGGAGCCTGTATGCGCTGTTGAAACGCCTGCTTGAGTTCTCGCAAATCGAGTCGAATCAACTGGAATTTGAGACGCGGCCGTTTTCAATTCTGGAGGTCGTCGAATCGCTGGCGACGTCGGCCTGCATCGCGGCGGAGGAAAAGCGAATTGGCTTCCTGCTGCGGATTGACCCGGTGGCGCCGGGGTGGCTGAGCGGCGATCCGCGGCGGTTACGCGGCGTGTTGGAATGCCTAATTCAAAACGCTGTGAAGTTCACCTCGGCTGGGCGCGTGCACGTGCGCGTGTTGCCGCCGTTGGGGCCAGAGGATTGTATCCGGATCGAGGTCGCCGATACCGGGGTGGGCATCGCGCCGGAGCAGCAGGCGAAGATCTTCGAGGCGTTCGAACAGGCCGACACGAGCATGACGAGGCAGTATGGCGGGCTGGGAATTGGTCTGACTATGGCGTTGCGCGTCGCCCGGCGTATGGAGGGCCGCATCGTCTTGGAAAGTACACTGGGCCAAGGTTCGACGTTCATATTGCACCTGCCGGCGTCGATGCTCTGCGCCGTACCCGCGGGCCAATCGCCATTCCGCACCAATCGCGGCGGGAAGGCGGCGCAGCGGGCGGTTGTCATCCATTCCAACGCCGATGTGCGCGGAGCCCTGCAAGAGACCATTTCGGCCACCGGAATGCGGGTGCTGGCGTTGGAAAAACTGCCGGTGGGCGGGCTGGTAGGCGACTCGATTGCGCATGTTTTTGTGGAGGAATCCCAACTGGAGACCCACTTCCCCTCGTGGCCGTCGAATGCGCGGGTGGTACTGCTTTACGCCCGGGCCGCCGCGACGCGCGCCTTGATACCCGGACGAGGCTTCCACGAACTGGCCAGCCCGTTTCTTCCCTCCGAGGTCCGTCACCTGCTGCGCGGCGGGACGTTTGCCTTTGGCGCGCCGGTCTCGGCGCCCTCGCAGAGGAACGGAAAATCCGGCGGATTCGGGTTGCACATTCTTCTGGTAGACGACAGCCGGACGAATCTCAAGATTGCCGAACAGGTCCTGATTCGCATGGGCTGCAAGGTCACCACGGCAGAAAACGGGCAGCAGGGGCTCGATTCCTTGGCGGTGGCGCATAGCCGCGCCGAGGTCTTTGACCTGGTGTTTATGGACTGCCAGATGCCCGTGCTCGATGGCTATGAGGCAACCCGGCGCTTGCGGTGTTCCGACCTCCCTTATCGGTCGATCCCTGTGATCGCCTTGACTGCCCAAATTGGACCCGGCGAACGAGCCCACTGCCTGGCTGCCGGAATGAACGATTATCTGACGAAACCGATTTCGCGGCAGGCGGTCTGGCGTCTGTTGCAGCGACACGCGTCGCGTGCCAATTCGGAAGGCGGTGTAGTGAATTCGGACACGTGTTCCAAAATGCGCCAGGAGGTGCACCCATTGGGGCATCTGATCGGGGCAAATCCCGCTTGAACTTTTGTTCGGGCCGGGTGAACTTTGGCTAAAGCATTTCAGATGAGGCGTCGATAAGACTACACGGTTAGCGTTTTCAGTAGTTTAGGCGTTCGTCGGTTCGAAAAGTTGAAGAAAGTGTTTCTAAGGTTAAGTTGGCCATTGAATTGCTAACCAATTGTGCTAGGATATATGCGAATCGAAACTAAAGCTCGGCGAAACCGTTCGGCCACCGAACGGTCCGTTCAGGGTGAGACTGGTGGATCCAGTTTTGCGTTGCTGGTCAGGCTGTTCGGTGATTGAAAGTCCGCGCGAAGAAATTTTGCCCAGGTTTGCTCGCCGATTTCGCTTTTGAATTTTGAACCTTTTTTCTCGACCATGCGTCCATATGGTCTGAGAGATGCAATAAAGCCCGCGCCGCCAGGCAAAGGCGAAACGAAACGCCAGCAAAAGGCGTATTACTAAGGAGCCAGTGGCGGATTGTTCACTGACTCGATTACAGAGGGTCCGGGACGCAAACAGCGTTTTTGACGTCGGACCGCTGATCACCGAAAAAAACCAGCAAAAGCAATAGGGAGGAACAAAACCATGACGAATGCTGAATTGAAAGCCTACAAAAAGATTCTGGCTGCGAAAGAAGCCGAGCTAGTCGGCGCTCTGCGCAACCGCGAGGGTATCGAGATCGAAAAGAGCCCGGATGCTCTCGACGAAGTGCAGCGCGCCGCCGAGCGTGAACTCGCTATCCGCACACTCGACCGTGAGTCCAGCCTGCTGCGCAACGTCCGCGCCGCTCTGCTCCGTATCGAGGACGAATCGTATGGTGTTTGCCTCCATTGCGAAGAAGATATCAGCGTGAAGCGCCTGAATGCGGTGCCGTGGGCTCCCTACTGCATCTCCTGCCAGGAGCAGTATGACGCGCACAAGATCGAAGGCGACGAAGTGTTCGACGACATGCTCGTCGGCGCGGCGTAACCACTCTCGCTACAGCGATCGGAAAAGGGCGCGGCCGGATGGCGCGCCCTTTTTCTTTTCGTTTACGCCGGTTCGATGGCGATGGCGGAGATCATCCGGCCAATTGCGCGATCACGGCGAAACGAGTGGAATACATCCGGTTCGCACACCGTGCAGCGGCCCAGGTTCTCAACGTGCGCCAGTGGAATCCCGCCCTGCGTCAGTTGATCCACGTTGGCGGCGGCCAAGTCCACGTGGGGCCGTTCCGTGGTGCGGCGTGTGTGGGCTGGGAAGTGGCTGGCCACATCCTCTCCCACTTCAAAACAGCAGACCGTAATACAGGGCCCAACGGCAGCCACCAACTCTTCCGGCCGCGACCCGTATGACCCTACCATCTCCCGCACCGTAGCTTCCGTGATGCGGGCGGCGGTTCCTCGCCACCCGGCGTGCACCGCGGCGACGAGTTTTTGACGGGTATCGGCAATCAGCACCGGTACGCAATCGGCCGTCCGGATCTCTAACCAAAGGCCGGGCGTGGCCGCAATCAGCGCGTCCCCGTCGCCATGATGGCCGGGTCCGGTCACCCTCACGATAGTGGCGCCATGTACCTGATGCAGGAGTGCTGTCTGATCGGGAGGCGTCCAGGCGCCGTTGTGACGGGTGCCAAAGCCATGTTGCAGCCATGGCACCGTATCGAGAAGCGAGGAACGGATCGGGCTCATGCCTTGTGGGCGCGGTACCAATCCATCGTCCGGCGAAGTCCTTCTTCAATCGTGAATTGGGGGTCGTGCCCGAGTTCGCGTTTGGCGGCCGTTGTATCGGCCTGCGAGTCGCGCACATCACCGCCGCGTGGCGGTCCGTAGTTCGCCGGCAGCGTTATGCCTTCCAGTTTCTGGATCTCTTCCCATAGGAAGTTCAAGGTATAACGCCCACCGTTGCCGGCGTTGAAAACCTTCCCCGATACGCCGGGCACCATCGATGCCTTGCGAACCAGCGCGGCCACGTCTTCCACATAGGTGAAGTCGCGGGACTGCTCGCCATCGCCAAAAATGGTGGGCGCCTTCCGTTCCATGGCAGCCTTCATGAACAGCGACAGGACGCCGGAATACGGGCTCGATGGGTCCTGACGCGGCCCGTACACGTTGAAAAATCGCAACGATACCGATTCCAGACCGAAACAAGAGTCAAACACCGAGCCGTAATACTCGCCCATCAGCTTTTGCAGCGCGTAGGGCGACTTCGGGCTGGGCGCCATTGACTCGGTTTTGGGGAGCACCAGCGTGTCGCCATACGCCGAGCTCGATGCGGCGTAGACGACGCGCCGCACGCCGGCCTCTTTGGCCGCGCGATAGACGTTGAACGTCCCGTTGATGTTCACATCGTGCGACGGAACGGGGTCCTGGATGGAGCGGGGAACCGAAGGAATGGCGGCAAGATGATAGACGACATCGGCACCCGGAAAGATCCGCACCAGCGCGTCGTAATCGCGGATGTCGACGACGTGGGTTTCCACGCGATCCTTCACCTCTTCGAGATTCGAAAGGTGACCACTGTTGAGATTGTCCACAACGCCAACGGATTGCTCTCCGTTCGCCAGCAGCTCCCGCACAAGCGCGGAGCCAATGAAACCGGCGCCGCCGGTGATGATGCATTTGGGTTGCATAGTTAAAGTCCGAGCGCCTCGATCTGCGCCTCCATATGCCGGATCGATTCGTTGGCGATTGTTTCCGAGCCGAACGAAAAATCGAATGCCTCCATCGAAATCCAGCCCTGATAGCCGCGTTGGGCCAGGGCGGACAAGACAGGCTTAAAGTCGTAGTTCCCCTTGCCGGGGTGTTTGCCGTCGAGTTCATTGACGTGCACGTGTCGAATGACCGAATAATGCCGCTCCACCAGGACGGCGTGCGGTTCGGCTTCGGCAATCGCGTTGTGGCTGTCAAACATCGTTTGCACGGCGGGGCACCCGATTTCAGCCACCCACTTGGCGGCTTCGTCGAGCGACGTCACAACATCCGTATCGGCAGGCGGCAGGGCTTCAATAAGCAAAGTGACGCCCCGTTGTTCGGCCCAGTGCCCGGCAGTGCGCATGCCGTCCACATAGTTCTTAGTCGCCTCAGCCGGAGAGATGCCACCGGTCGAGGTACGCTGTTTCGGCGAACCGAAAATCATGACGCCGTTCGGCCCCAGGTCGGCGCACAGATCGATCAGATCGTGGATGTGGCGCCAGCTCCGCGCGCGCAGGGCGTGGTCCGGCGTCGTCACATGCAATCCCGCCGGGGAAACCATCAACCAGTGCAGTCCAACGAACTCCAATCCCTCGTCGGCCATGATTGCGCGCGTCTCGCGCCGAGTGGCCGGGGTGATCGTGCAAGGATCGTCGGCGAGGGTGAACGGCGCGATTTCGATGCCGGTGTAGCCGGCCTTCTTAATCGACTGGCAGGCGGCGCGGAAATCCCAGCCTTTGTAGACCTCATTGCAGATGGCGTGACGGAAACGGAAGGGCATGAAATACCAGTGTACGAGTTCTTTCTCTAATCAGAAATGCGATGGACAATCTTCACAGCCGCGCCCGGCGGATGGACGATGGTTTCAGCCGCCTGTGCGAGCGGCAAACGATGGAGCAACGGACGGAGCCAACTCCGGTCGTAGCTCCGCAAACGCGCAACTGCCAGTTCAAAATGGTGAAAAGACGCGTTCACGCTGGCCGCAAGAATGTGGTTGCCGATGATCATATCGAGCGTTGGCAGCCGCACCTCGGCCGGTCGCGCCCCCAGCAGGATCACAACCCCCAATCGCCGCAGCACACGCATCGATTCGACGGCCAGGGCCGCGCTGCCGCACGCCTCGATGACGATATCGGCGCCGACGCCATCGAGCGTTTGCGTATAGCGAACCCCGTTTCGGATCAACAGCTGTGCCCGCGCCGAGTCCTCGCTCTCCCGTGACAGTACGGTGACCTCAAACCCGCAACTCCGCGCACACCACGCGGCCAAAATACCAATTGGCCCAGCTCCCAAGACCAGCACGTGCCGCGGCTCCCCCGGGTGCAGCCGCAGCGCCAACTCCCATGCTTTTTCC
The DNA here is from genome assembly GCA_947466555.1 of Acidobacteriota bacterium. Classification (GTDB taxonomy): domain Bacteria; phylum Acidobacteriota; class Terriglobia; order Bryobacterales; family Bryobacteraceae. The sequence continues at coordinate 11,113 of CANIFK010000029.1, forward strand.
ACCACGCTGGCCGGTTCCACCAGTACAGCCACATCGGTCAACTCGGCCGGCACCGGCACCAGATCGTCTTCATGGTCGACCGCGAAATCGCACAAATACCCGTGCAACCCAAAGATGCCGCGCTCGACATACTCGCCCGTCAGGCAGTTGTCGCGGCGCCCCCGGCTACACATGGCGCAACCCGGTCCGCAGTTGCGCCGCACGAGGGGAACCACCAACTGTCCCACCCGCAACCGGCTCACCCCACTGCCCAGCGCCTCCACTACGGCCACCGCTTCATGCCCCAAAATCAGGCCCGTCTCCCCCGCCGGCGGCGCGCCAAATTCAAACTCCGCCACGCCGCGATCGGTCCCGCAAACCCCGCATTCGATCAGCCGCAGCCGCACCTGGCCCGCCCCCGTCTCAGCCGGTTCGGCATGGTCGGCCACGGCCAACCGCCGGGCTTCAAAATCGAGCCGGAGCGCCCGCATACTTAGGGCCGCGTGGCCACGGCGAACAGCGTCAATCCGGGCCAGGGAAGGATCGGATCCAACCGCCGCCAGATCCACACCGTCTTGTCAAACAGCTTCAACGTAAACCGGTTAAGCCGCTGACTGCCGAACAGTTTTCCGCTCACCAGCCACGCCGCATAAGCCATCGAGTTGAACCGCTGAATCGAGGTCACTTCCAAGCCCGCATCGGCGATCAGCCGGCCCAGTTCGCCCTTGTCAAACCGTCGCTTATGGCCCAGCGTGCGGTCCATGTTGCAGTAGAGCGCCTGTGAACTCGGCACAATGACCAACAGCTTGCCTCCCGGCGCGAGCTTCGCCGCCAGATTCTTTACCAGCGCCGCCGGATCGTTCGAAAACTCCAGCACGCTGGCCGCGATCACCGTGTCAAAATCGGACGGCAATTCGGCGCAAGCCTTGGCGTCCTCCGGATCCAGATTGCGGACCTGCACGTTGGGCGTTCGGAGAAACCGGTTGCGCAGTGCATGCAAATAGAGTGGGTCCTTCTCAGCTGCCAGATAGAGCTGCCGTTTCCCCATCATCCGTCCGACCAGATTCCCAATCCCGGCGCCAACCTCCAGCACCCGATCCCCCAACTGTGGCCGCAACATCCCCGTCAGCCACGCCACATACTGCGGGGTCCCGGTGATGTTATGCAGATGTCCCCGGCCGTACGGCTCCACATAGAGATCGTCGATCAGCCAGAAGTAAATGATCGCGCCCAGCGCCTTGATGCCGTCCTTCCACCCGATCTTCTTGCCCTCTTCGAACGTCCGCCCGTGATAGCTGATCGGTACTTCATAAATCCGCAGCTTCCGCTTGGAGGACTTCATCGTGATCTCCGGCTCGAAGCCGAAGCGATTGGAGCGGATCGGAATGCTCTTCAACAGATCGGTACGGAAGACCTTGTAGCAGGTCTCCATATCGGTCAGGTTCAAATTGCAGAACATGTTGGACAGAATGGTCAACGTCTTGTTGATCATCGAGTGCCAGAACGGCAGCACGCGGGACTGCTCGGCGGCCAGATAACGGGAGCCGAAAACGGCGTCTGCATGGCCGTCGAGCAGCGGCCGGAGCAACCGGGAATACTCGTTCGGGTCGTACTCCAGGTCGGCGTCCTGCACCAGGCAAAAGTCCCCAGTGGCATGGGCAATAGCGGTCCGAATGGCCGCGCCCTTCCCTTCATTGACAGGCTTCTTTATCAGCCGCATCTCCGGGTACGCGGCCACGATGCGATCAAGAATTGCACTTGTGCCGTCCGTGGAACAGTCGTCCACCAGAATAATCTCCCGTTCGACGCCGTCCGGGAGCGGTGCTTCCATCACCTTGGCCAAGCTGGTTTCCACCACCGCCCGTTCGTTATAGACCGGGACAAGTATCGATAATCGCATGGGCTCCTTGGGCTAAACGATGCGGAACGGGCTCCGGTTGAAGGCGTAGTCGATAGCCTCCTGCGGAACCTCGTACTTCGAAATCGCAACGTTGCCGATATAATTGACGTCCTTAACGCCGATCGGGCTGGTGTAGAACGCGTCGACGATGAGCTTCCGTGCCCAGTCGAAAAACTTCACGCCCGGCGCCAGATCCGTCCCTGGCTTCACCGTATAGCCGGAAAAACTCTTGTACTGCGGCGCCCGGGCGAACAGCGCTTGCTCGGCGCCCTGCTCGCGAACGGTCCGCTCGGCCGCGACGATGTCGTCCAACATCGCCGTCTGCTCGGCTGCCGTGGCGGAGACGAACTCCTTGCCAACGCGCTTCCGCATCTCGGCGTCGAACCACGACAGGCCGCCGGTAAAGATCACCGCCAACTCCTGGTTCTGGCTGCACAGCAGGTCGATAAATTGCGGCGCGCCCGCGTCAACGGCGCTCCCGGAACGATCATCGGCCGGCACCACGATCTCGGAAAGCCGCGTAATCGTCGCCCATTCGTGCGCGTTGAACAGCTTCGGCGTGTACTTGCCGCCCTTGGTGTCGGCCGCTGCGGCGCTGTGAACATGCTCAGCCGCCTGCGCGTCGAGCTCCCGCAGCGATCCGGCCACCGTCAGGCTCAATGCAATCTTTCGCAGCGCGTCGCGCCGTGTGGAGGTCGATTTAGACATTGCCTTTCCTCATTTCTTCCGCCAAATGATCGGCCGCTCGCCAGGCGAACGCGTTGATGGTCAGCGTCGGATTCTTGTCAGGATTGCTAACAAAGAAGCCGCCGTCCACCACATACAGGTTCTTCACATCGTGTGCCTGATTGAACTTGTTCAATGCCGAGTCGCGTTTGTCGTTGCCCATGCGCACCGTACCCACTTCGTGGATAATCGTGCCGGGCGTGGAAATGCCGTCTGCCTCCCGCTGCGCCGCGCTCAACCCGGTAACCCGTCCGCCCATCCCAGTGATGATGTCGGCGAACGTCTTTTCCATGTGGCGCGCCTGCTTCCACTCATAATCGGACCATTTGAAGTGGAACTTTAGAACCGGAATGCCCCAGCGGTCGACAACATTACGATCGATCTCGCAGTAGCTGTGAATGTTCGGGATCATCTCGCCGCGCCCGGCGAACCCAATCGACGCCCCATACTCTTTCCGCGCCAATTCCTTGATGCCCTTGCCATAGCCCGCCCGGCGCGCCGCGCCCTGGAACGAGCCGATGCCCGGCATCCCATAGCCGCCGCCAATCTCCACGTGGTACCCGCGCGGGAAATCCAGTTGATGATGTTTGTCCCACTTCCACCACGGCATGTACAAGTGCGCGCCGCCGAACCCGTCGGTGTTGTAATGCGGCATCCCTTCCATCGCCGGCACATAACCGCTCAACCCGAAGCCCACCGTATCCATCAGGAACCGGCCCACCACACCCGACGTGTTCGCCACACCGTTCGGGAACTCCTTCGTCTTCGAGTTCAACAGAATACGGGCCGACTCGCAGGCGCTCGCCGCCAGCACCACCGCTCGGGCATGAATGACTTTCTCCCGCCGCGTGTTCTTGTCGATATAGACAACACCCGTCGCCTTGCCATTCCCATCGGTGAGCACCTCGCGCACCATCGCGTTATCGAACACCTTCAACTTGCCCGACTTCATCGCCGGGAAGATCTCCACCTGCGAGCTCGAATACGCCGACGCCGTCTGGCACCCGCGCCCGCACTGTCCGCAGTAGTGGCACGGAATGCGGCCCTTCATCGGCTCGGTCACAATCGCGCGGCGATTGGGGATACAAGCGATGCCTAACTTATCGCAGGACTTCTTAATTAGTAACTCGTGCACCTTCGGCGGCGGCGGCTTCAGGAATTGACCGTTCGGCGCGCTCGGCATGTCGTTATGATTCTCGCCAGTTACTCCGACAAAGCGCTCGGCCTTGTCATAATACGGCGACATCTCTTCATAACTTACCGGCCAGTCATAGCCCAGGCCGTCTTTGGAATACGGCTTGAAATCGTACGGCGAAAAACGGAACGACATGCGCCCGTAGTGGTTCGTGCGTCCGCCCAGAATACGCGAACGGAACCAGCGGAACTCGCTGCCCTCGCCCACCGTGTACGGTTCACCGTCGAGCTCCCAACCACCGGAGGTGGTGGAGAAGTAGCCAAACGGCTTCCCCTTGCCGAAATAGGCCGCGCCGCCGTCCTCGGCGCCCCGGTGCGGGACGTCGTAGGGCATCTGGTGCTCTTTAAATTCCTTGGCGACGTTCAGCATCGGGCCCGCTTCCAGCAGGGCACATTTGATGCCATGTTCGGTCAAAACACGAACCGTCGTACCGCCTCCGGCGCCGGAGCCGACCACGACAACGTCAAACACTTCAGGGCTGCGCTGTACCTGTGCCATTCCGACATTCTACCGCCCTTCGGGGCGACAGGTCAGAACAACAGCGTCTGCCGCTCGTCAGCCGCCGCTGCGGCCGCCTTCGGACGCACCGGATCCATCTCATTGCGCGCCTTCCGAATCATTTCCATCAGCCGCATATGCGTGTCGTGAATATCCAGCAGCAACTCGCAACGCTTGCAGCCGCCACGAATTCCGCCCCGCCCGTCATTCGGATCAAACCCCGGATGCCGGTCGCAACGCGCTTTGAAACTGACTGTTCCGAGCTTTACCATGCCAGAATTGCCAACTATCGTATCATTCTCTGCATAGATGTCGACTCCCAATGCCGTCATTGTCGCCGGGCATGCCATCTGCACCAGTCCCACTCATCCCCTCGCCGAAGCCAATTGGATCCTCCTCCCCTTCCAACGCAACGAAGTCCCCTGCTACATCGGCCACATCGAAGCCGGCGTCCGCGCCGCCGCGGCTGATCCCGACGCTCTCCTCGTCTTCACCGGCGGCTACTCCCGCCCCGGCGCCGGCCCCCGCAGCGAGGCCCAATCCTACTACTGGATCGCCGACCACCTTGGCTGGTTCGGCCACCCCGAAGTCCGCGACCGTGCCCTCACCGAAGAGTTCGCCCGCGACTCGTATGAGAACTTGCTCTACTCCATCTGTCGCGTCCGCGAA
>CANIFK010000030.1 GCA_947466555.1 Acidobacteriota bacterium
AAGCCCGAGGGGCAGTCCGGCGAGCACGTGCAGCAACCCACGTTGTGAAAGCCCGGCTTGCATTTGGGGTAAGCCATCGCGCCGTTTTTCTCACAGCGTCCGCTGCCGTGGTCGGCTTCGCAGCGGCTCATCATTCCGCTGTCATTCAACGCATCGCCAAACTTCCAGGGGTAGCCCGCGCCGCGGCCGTATGGCCCCGGCTTCGTGCAGCCGACACCGTGATCGGTATACCCGGCCGGGCACGTGCCCCAGCACACCGGGCCTACGCCGTTCATCCCCGCCTGGCAGGCGCCATAGCAGAGGCCAGCCTGATTTTCCTGTCCCGGACCGCAGCGCGTTGGGATCGTACCGACGCCGCGACCGTAAGATTCTCTCCAACAGAATTCCGCACTAACGGTGGGCGCGAGGACCAGGAAACTCCCGAGCGCGAGCGCCAACCGCGTGAAAAACGACTTCGTATTCATGACATGCTCCTTCCTTGAAATCAGCGGCCGCCTGCATTCCGGCCGGTTATGTTGAAGTGCGATCCGCCTCCCGCCGCGGCCATGAGCATGGCTGCCGGCTTCTGGCGTGACGCACCGGGGCGGGGACGGTCCCCGATGGGAAGCGCGGACGCGCACGGTCAGTGTCTTTAGTTGCGGCCCGGCGATGTTTCCGTTTGGGCAGCGGCCAGGTTGTCCTTGGCCGGGCGCGAACGGGCTCGCTCCGCGGCCACATACATGGCCAGCGTCTCCACATCGGAGGCGCCGGGGATCAGGCGGTCGCCAATGACCAGCGCGGGCGTGCCGCCAATTTCCAGGTCATTGGCCAGCACACTATTGCGCTGGATCAGTTCGGTGATGGCGGGATCTTCCACGGCCGCCAGAAAGCCGTCACCGATTCCAATTCGTGTCGCGATCGCCTCCACCGCAACCGGCGTCAGTTCCGGCGCGGCCATCAGCTCCTTGTGGAAGGCAATGTACTTGCCGCGGCGATGCGCGACGAGTGCGGCGCGGGCTGCGAACAGCGAATCGGGTCCGAGGATCGGAAGTTCCTTGAAGACGATGCGGACGTTCGGATCCCGGTCCACGAGTGCCGTGAGGATGGGTGAGATTCGCTTGCAGTAGGTGCACCGGTAGTCCAGGAACTCGACGATGGTGACGTCGGCCTTGGGGTTGCCGTAGCTGGGCGACTGGGTGTCTTCCGTCAGCGCGGATCCGCGGGCAAGGATGGCCTCACTCTGTTTCCGGACGCGAGCCTGTTCTTCCCGTGCAGCCAGTGCCTGCAGCGCTTCGCGGACGATGGCCGGGTTCGCGAGCAGGTACTCCCGGACAACCGCGTGCATTTCTTCACGTTGCGACGGGGATAGATGCGGAACGGCACTCCCGGCGAATTCGAGTTTGGCAGTGCGATTCGCGATTGCAACATTCTCCTGTCCGAATGCGGTGCTTCCGAGCAAGAGAAACACGAAAACGATCGCTGATTTGGTGAACATTTGATTTTCCTCCGCGGTAATTTCCGCTCCACCTCTAAGCGCAGGTGGAGGTACGGAGGGGCCGCGGCGGAAACAAAAAATGCTCTAATGTCCACAACAACGAACAGCACGGTCGCCGGAGGCGTACCAGCCGGCGTGAATCTCTCCCGCGCCGCAAAAGTGTTCCAGCACGACCGGGGCGGTCTCGTCACCCGAGACAGTGTAGCGACCCACCACCCCTTGCCTTCCGTGAGAAGTATTTGCAAGACCGGCGATCGAGAATGCGGGCAGTCGCTGGTTGCGCAATGCGCATCGTTCGCAGTAGTTGCAACGCGCAGAACCTAAAAAAACCGCAAGTTGTAACTCACCGCCACCCCGCGTCCAATCTCCGCCGCGGCGTCTTTAATGAACGAAAGGTGATTCCGGTAATACGCATTGTTCGCGTTGAACCAGTTCACCGAAAACAGGTGCACCGTATGCTGCCGCGCCAAGGTATAGGAAGCCCGCACATTCGCCGTCGCATACCCAGCTGTCTGGGTCTCTGTCGGGAAAACCAACGTCTGCCGTCGAGCCAGCACCAGCTCCGGAGCCAAGCTAAACGCCTTATACCGGAAGTCCAACCCCACCCGCCCGCGCCCCGGCGGAATCCGCGGCAACGGCGTGTTGTTCACCCGCAGTTGCGCATCCACCATGTCAAAACCCAGGTTCAACCACAACATCGGATGCAGTGCCGCCTGCAGTTTCGAGTCAAAACCCATATACCGCGCATTGCTCTGCGAATACCGCGCCGCAATCAACCCGTCCTCAATTTCGCCCGTCGGCGCCAAAAACACATACTGGTTCAGCCGGTACAGAAACCAGTTCGCCTCCGCCTTCAGCCGCGCGGTCGTATGCCGGATCGACGTGTCGAACCCGTTCGACCGCTCCCCCCGCAGATTCGTGTCCCCAATCTCATACGTCAGGTTCCCCACGTGCGGCCCCAAGGCATAGAGTTCCTCCAACGCCGGCGCCCGGAACGAATGGCTGTAGCTCGCCACAAACGCCCCACCCCGCCACAACGGGACGTTCGCCCCCGCCGACCCCGAAAACCCGGTGAACGCACGCGCCTTCCCCGTCTCCGGCGAATACCGCGTGTCCTCCAATCGTCCACCGAACTGCAACTTCATCCGCTCCAGCTGAATACTCTCCACCCCAAACACCGCAAACGACTTCTGCGAAACCGGTGGCGTAATCGCCTCCGCGCCAACGGCCTCATAGTCCCTCTTCAAGCCCCAAACCCCGAAACTCCCGCTAAACGCGCCCTTCCGCTTCTGCTCCACCACCAGCCGGTAATCCAACTGTTTATTGAAGAACTGGTTCTCCACCTCGCCATTGGCGACTTCATTATGTTCCCAGTTGCTGTAGTTCAAGCTGAAGTTCAACGTGTCATGCAGCCCGCCCGTCACCCGGATGTTCTGCCGCGTAAACGGCAACCGCACCCGTTCTGAATCCGGCTCCAACAGCGGAATCTGATAGGTTCCGTGCTGCGTGTTATAGGCCGCGGTGAACCACCCGCGCGCGTCATACCGCGACAACGACACCCCGCCCGTCAACCCCCGCGAACCGGAGTTGTCGATCCGCTCCCGTGCCGTCCGGTAGTCGGAAGTCCTTTGTCCGCCGGTGTTTAGCCGCATCACCCAAGCCCCCGAACCGGCGCTCACCCCCGCGCTCCCGCCATGCAGCCCGTTGTTCGATCCGCCCATCGCCGACAAATATCCATGCACCCCGTCATGCGCCGCCGCCTGCCCGGCATGGTGATCGCTGATCATATTGACCACCCCGCCAATCGCGTTCGAACCATACAGCAACGTCGCCGGCCCGCGCACAACCTCAATCCGCTCAAGACTTTGCGGGTCCACCGGCTCCCCGTGGTCTCCCGACTGGCTCGACAACGTCCCCGTTCGCACACCATCTTGCATAATGAGGACGCGATCCCCGTCAAAGCCTCGCAACACCGGCCGCCCCGTCCCCGGCCCGAACGAGCGCTTGGAAACGCCCGGCTGCCCGTCCAGCACCTCCCCCAGCGAAGTCCCTGTCTTTACAGCAAGATCCAGCGTGTCGAGGGTCGAAACGGAGTTGATCGCCTCCAACGTGGTCTCTACCTTGCCAGACGCTGTTACGGTGATCTCCTGCCGAATCGGCGACAAGCGCAAGGAGAACGAGACGGTCGGCTTATTGTCCTTTGTAATCAACACTTTCTTCCGCACATCCGCCAGCCCGGCCGACTGCGCCAGCACGTCATACTCCCCCTCCGGCAGCGCCGGAAAACGGAACTTCCCATCGTCATCGGTCTCGGTGGATTTGTTCAGCTGGGGCAGGACCACCGTCACGTGGTGCAACGGTTTGCCGGTCGATTCCAGCGTGACAGTCCCTTCCAAAGTGTTGATACCCAAAAGGTTCGCGGCGAGGAGGATAAAGTGATACATCGTTCTCAGTAAATAGAATGATGCATGTATCGCGCTGCGGGTACCGAAAACTTGTGAACGGGCCCAATCCGGCGGTGAGCGGGACCGAGCGCTGCTATAATCGGGCCAAACCCTTATGCCACGGTACTTTACGCTCGATCAGGCCAACGCGCTGTTACCGCGTGTCGAGCAGCATTTGCGCGACGCTCTCTTCGCCCGCAACGAGTACCTGGTCGCCGAAGAAGCCTTCCACGAGATCCAAAAACACATCCTCATGGCCGGCGGATCCATCGTCGACCGCGACAAAGTCACGCAAATCGTCGCCAAAAAGGGTGCTTCCAGCGTCATTTTCGAGCAGGAAATGCAGCTTTTGGAGTCACTTTCCGTGCACGTCAAAGACCTCGACCGGGGCCTGATCGACTTCTCCACCTGGTACCAGGGCCGCGAAGTTCTCCTCTGCTGGCAGTTCGGCGAAGAAAGAATTAACTTCTGGCACGGTCTCAACGACGGGTTCCAGGGCCGAAAAGAGATTGATCAGGCCTTTTTAGAGGGCCACTCGGGAGAATCCGAGCAATAGTTTTTCCCCAAATAGGCCGATAGCTCTTTTGGACTAGCAAAGTTTCATGGCTTTGTTATACTACGTTGAGAAATCTCCCCAGGTAGCGCAAGTATATGAAAAACCATAGACTTGGCTACCAAAAACCGAAGAGGTGAAATGACACGAAAGATAATGACCTCGTTAGTCGGAATGGTGCTGTTGAGCAGTGTTGCTGCGTTGTCGCAGACGGCGACTGGTTCGCTGGCAGGCACGATCACCGATCCGAATGGCGCAGTTGTACCAGGAGCCAAGATCGTCGCAACAAGCGCGATTACTGGATCCAAACTCGAAGCAACGTCGACCGATGCGGGCCTGTATGTGTTTCCGACCATGCCGGTGTCTGTATATAACGTGAGTGTGGAAAAGGCTGGCTTCAAGAAGTTGAACCGGCAGAACATCGAAATCCGTATCGCCCAGCGTATTGACATGAACGTCAATCTCGAAGTCGGCGATGTGCAACAGACCGTGGAAGTGTCGGCCGAAGCTCCGCTTCTCGAAACCTCGACGAGTGAAAAGGGCGTCTCCTTCTCTCCGAAGTTCATGACGAGCCTGCCGCTGTTCACCGGCGGTATCCGCAACCCCCGCGCGTTCGTCAGCTACATGCCTGGCGTCAACGCCGGCGCTGAAGTCTCCATCTCCGGTTCGGGCGGTCGCGCCCAGGAAGTGCAGATCGACGGCGGTTCGCTGATCATCCCGGAATCGGGCGGCACCGTGTTCAACATGCCCTCGGCCGAAATGTTCGGTGAATTCAAACTGGTCACCGGCGCCTACTCGGCTGAATACGGCCGCTTCGGCGGCGGCGTGGAAGTCTACGTGTCCAAGAGCGGTACCAACTGGTATCACGGCACGGCGTTCCTCAATATGCGCCGCGACATTTGGAACTCCAACGCCTGGGCCCGCAATGCCAATCCGAACCCCGCTCAGAACTTCCGTCCGAAAGAACGGCAGAACGAAGTCGGCGGCGCGGCTGGCGGCCCGGTCTACATCCCGAAAGTCTACAACGGCAAGGACAAGACCTTCTGGTACATGACCTACACCCAGCGCCTGTTGCCGGCCTCGATCGGCTTCCCGCTGACCACTGTGCCCACGGCGCAGATGAAGCAGGGTGACTTCTCCCAGCTCGGTTCGCAGTTGATCTACGATCCGGCCACCACCGCCAATGGCGCGCGGCAGCCGTTCCCGAACAATCGCATCCCGACCAACCGCTTCAGCAAGGTTTCGGCCAACCTGTTGCCCTTGATTCCGGATCCGACCCGTTCGGCCCTCCTGAACAACTATGACTTCGTCAATCTCTCGGTCATCGAACAGAAGATCTGGAGCCTGAAGTTCGACCATGCCTTCACCGCCACCAACCGCGTGGCGTTCTTCCTGAGCAAGGAAGACGGCGGCAACCTGGACACCACGAACTTCGCCGGCCCGATCGGCAACGGTCTCGGTAGCAATACCCAGAAGCCGTACAACGTTCGTGTCAACCATGACTACTCGTTCTCGCCCTCGATCCTTATGCACACCATGTTCGCCAAGTCGGCGACGCGGCAGGGCTGGGACAACCCGGCGCAGTATGGGTATGCCTCCAAGCTCGGCATTCCTGGTATCCCGGCCGAAGGCGACGCGATGCCTCGCGTGAACTTCCTCGGCCAGGCTGGCCTGAGCCCCTACGGCGTTCAGGACGGCAAGGTTGCCAAGGGCGGTCAGGACAACGACACCCGCATGATCACCCAGGGTTTCACCTGGTTGAAGGGCTCGCACGAATTCAAGTTTGGCTGGGATTACCGCAAGCTGTCGACCTTCGGGTTTGACTTCGCCGGCTCCAACGGTCAGTACTTCTTCAACCGCGCCCAGACGGCCATCCCGAACAGCACGGGCGGCAGCGGCCACGAATTCGCCAGCATGCTCCTCGGCGCTGTCGATTCGGCCAACGCTACCGTTCTGCCGGTTCTGTTGAACGAAATCCGCTACTCCTACACCGCTGGTTACTTCCAGGACAACTGGCGCGCCACCAAGAAGCTGACCTTCAACCTCGGCTTCCGGTATGAAGTGCCGATCAACTGGCACGTGGAACTGGGCAACTACTCCGGTATCGACCTGACCAAGCCGAACATCGGCGCGGGCGGCCTGCCCGGAGCTCTGGTGTTCTACGGCAACGGTCCGGGCCGCACCAATCAGTTGCGCCCTTATCCGACCGACTGGTCGAACATCGGACCGCGTCTCGGCTTCGCCTATCAGGCTTCGTCGAAGACCGTCATCCGCGGCGGCTGGGGTATCTACTACCAGACGCTCGGCAATGGTGGCTGCGGCTGCCGTCAGGGTTTCGCCAACTCCAACCAGGTGCAGGGCAACGGTGTCGATCCGGTCCTGAACTGGGACGGCGGCATCCCGTTGCGCCCGGGCTATCAGCCTCCTCCGTTGTTGGATCCGACGCTCTCCAACTTCCAGACCATCGACTATTTTGGTCCGAAGTATGGCAAGGCGCCCCGCGTCTACAACTGGAGCTTGAACATCCAGCATGAAGTGAAGCGCTTCCTGCTCGACATCGGCTACGTTGGCAACCGTGGTAACGGTCTGAACTCGACCGTCAGCCTGAACCAGTTGCCGACCAGCGCCCTGTCGCGTGGTACGCAGTTGACCCAGACCGTGGCCGCCGCCGGCGTCCCGGTTCCCTACGCCAGCTTCCCGACGGGCCGTTCGGTGGCCCAGTCGCTCCGTCCTTTCCCGCAGTACCTCGACGTTCTGAGCCGCAACTCCGGTGACGGCCAGACCTGGTATGACTCGCTGCAGGCGAAGGTGGAGCGCCGGTTCGGCAACTTCCAGTTGCTGGCCTCCTACACCTGGTCCAAGTCGCTGTCCAACTCCCACTGGCGTCAGATCTTCAGCCAGCAGTTCAACATCGGCGCGCAGGATGCTTACAACCTGAGCGACATGAAGAGCTTCAACCCGTTCGACCAGCCGCACGTCTTCAACGTGCTCTGGACCTACGACATGCCGTTCGGCAAGGGTGGCAAGTTCGCCACCAACCTGCACCCGGTGGCCAATGCCCTGGTGAAGGGCTGGACGCTGGCCGGTGCGCAGCGCTACTACTCGGGTAACCTGATTCAGTTGGTGACCCCGGGCAACCCGCTCGGCACCACGCTGTTCTCGACGACCACCAAGGCCAACCGGAATGCCGGTACGCCGATCCGGACCGGCGCCAGCTTCGGCGACCTGGATCCGAACAACCCGAACGTCCGCTGGTTCAATGCCGGCGCGTTCAGCCCGGCGGCTCCGTTCACTCTCGGAACCGGCGCGCTGTACTATGACGACTTCCGTCAGCCCATGATCGCGTTCGAAAACGTCTCGTTGATCAAGAAGACCACGTTGTTCAGCAACGACCGCAACCCGGTGAATCTCACCTGGCGCGCCGATGCGTTCAATTTGTTCAACCGCACCCGCTTCGGCGGTGTCAACGGCACGGTAGGCAACGCGGCGTTCGGTCGTCCGACCGGTCCGCAGGTTGGCGCCCGCGCCATCACGATGGGTCTGCGCGTCGAATTCTAATTCGAAACGCAGTCTGGTACGAAACAAAAAAGGCCGCCCGAAAGGGCGGCCTTTTTGCGTTATTACCGTCGTTCCCAGATGACGAACTGCCGTCTTTAGGTGGGGCTATCGAGGAGACGGCTGATCTCACCGGCGGCGCCGAGGGCCGCGTTCTGGTCGGACTCCCGGGTATAGAAAGTGACCCGATGGCCGGCGCTGGTTTCGCCGCCGATCGCGATATACCTTCCGTCCGGCACGACCCCACATCGGAACTCGAAACCGTGTCGCGGGCTTAGCAGAAGGCGATTCGGGGACGAGGAATAAACTGCCCCCGAAAACTGGGAACTGGCCCGAACGTCACGCGAACTCCGGAGGCGTCGGCGACAAACCCACCGACGACTGCTCCTCCGATGGCTCCTGGAACCGGAGCATGTTTACTGCAGGGCTTGGTTGAGATCGGCGCAGATGTCGGCGGGGTCTTCGATGCCCACCGAGAGGCGGACGAGCGAGTCGCGGATGCCGACACGCTCGCGCTGTTTAGGAGAGAGATCGCGGTGCGAGGCCATGGCCGGGTAGAGCATCATGGTGTGGACGTCGCCGAGCGAGGTCGCTTTCACGACCATCTTCAGCTTGTTCATGAAGGCGAAGACCTCCGGGCGGCCGGCATCCTTCAATTCGAAGCTGATCATCGCGCCGTGGAGGCCGTTGGGCAGGAGGCGTTGGAGGGTTGCGCGGTCGGGATGTTCGGGGTCGTTGAGGAAGTTCACCTTGACCACATTGGCGTGCTGGCGGAGGAATGCCGCCACCGTGATCGCATTGCGGCACTGGCGTTCCATGCGGAGCGGGAATGTCTTGATGCCGCGCATGGCGAGATAGGCTTCGAACGGTCCAAGCGTCGGGCCATAGGTGCGGCTCAGGGTGCGGAGGGCGTCGTAGTGGGCTTCGTCGCTGACGATGAGCCCGCCCATGACGTCGCCGTGCCCGGCGAGGTACTTGGTGAGCGAATGGACGACGAGGTTGGCGCCGAGTTCGAGCGGGCGCACGAGCATGGGCGTGGCAAAGGTATTGTCGACAATCAGGGCGGCGCCGGCGGCCTGGGTGAGCTTGGCGATCTGGTCGAGCGGGCCGACGCGGAGAAGGGGATTGGAGATGGTCTCCATGAGGACGGCGCCGGGCTTTTCTTCCTCGATGGCGGCGGCGACCTTGTCGATGTCGCAGATATCGACGAACGTCGTTTCGATGCCGAAGGGCTCCATCACCTTCATGAGCAGGTTGATGGAGGCGCCGTAGAGGGCGTTGGCGGCGACGATTTTCTTCCGCCGGTCGATGAGCGCGGTGGTGAGCGCCATCTCCAAAGCCGCCATTCCTGTGGCGACCGCGAGTGATCCGTGACCGCTTTCGAGCGTGGTGCAGAGTTCTTCGAGGGCGTGATTGGTGGGGTTGTCGTAGCGGGCGTAGGCGTAGCCTTCGACTTCGTGGGAGAACACCTTATCGGTGGTCTCGATGTCGTCGTAGACGAAGCTGGAGGCGGTGTAGATGGGCGTGGTGACAGGGATGTGTGTGCCCTGTTTTTTGCGGTCGCCGGCGTGGACTGCCTTGGTGTGGATGTTCATGCTTTTCGTTTCCAGCGGGTGCCTTCTTTGGTGTCTTCGAGGATGATGCCCTGCTCGAGCAGCTCGGCGCGAATGGCGTCGGCGCGGGCGAAGTCGCGGGCCTTTTTGGCGGCGACGCGTTCGGCGGCGAGGGCATCGATGGCTTCATCGGTAAGGCCGCCTTCGGCGACGGTGGGCTTGAGGATGTCGAAGACTTCGTCGAAGCGGGCGAGGAGGGCGACGACGGGGGCGACGTTGGCGGCGTTGAAGCCACCCGAGTCCATAGCGGTGTTGGTCTCGCGGATGAATTCGAAGAGGACGCCCAAGGCGTTGGCGGTGTTGAGATCGTCGTCCATCGCCTCTTCGAAGCGGGCGAGGGATTCGGCGGTGCGCTTGTCGGCGTCGGCGTTCGAGCCTTCGGGGAACTTGTCGGTTTTGAGGCGGAGTTCGAAGTTGCGGAGGCGCTCGATGGAGGTGACGGCGGCCTTGAGACCGTCGAAGGTGAAGTTGAGCTTATTGCGGTAGGGGACGCTGGCCAGGAGGTAGCGGACGGCTTCGGGCTGGTAGCCCATTTGGAGGACGTCGCGGAGGGTGTAGTAGTTGCCGAGGGACTTCGACATCTTCTGGCCTTCAACGATCAGGTGTTCGCCGTGGATCCAGAAGCGGGCGAAGGGCTTGCCGGTGACCGCTTCGGATTGGGCGATTTCGTTTTCGTGGTGGGGGAAGGTGAGGTCGACGCCGCCGGCGTGGATGTCGAGGGTTTCGCCCAGGTACTTCATGGCCATGGCGGAGCATTCGATGTGCCAGCCGGGGCGGCCGTCGCCGATGGGGGTGTCCCAGGAGGGCTCGCCTTCCTTCTTGTTCTTCCAGAGCACGAAGTCGCGGGCGTTTTCCTTTTCGTACTCGTCGACGTCGACGCGGGCGCCGGCGATCATGCCGCCGAAGTCGTTATGGGAGAGCTTGCCGTATTCGGGGAACTTGGCGATGCGGTAGTAGATGGAGCCGTCGGACTCGTAGGTGATGCCCTTTTCGGTGAGGGACTGGATGAGGGAGACCATTTCGCCGATGTGGTCGGTGGCGCGGACGACCTTTTCGGGGCGCTGGAGGCGGAGGGTTGCCATGTCCTCGAGGAAGGCGGCTTCGTAGGGCTTGGTGTAGTCGAAGATCGATACGCCTTGTTGGACGGCTGTGCGGATGATCTTGTCGTCCACGTCGGTGATGTTCATGACGTGGAGGGTTTCCATGCCGCGGGCGCGGAGCCAGCGGCGGAGGATGTCCTGGAAGGTGAACGTGCGGAGGTTGCCGATGTGGGCGAAGTTGTAGACGGTTGGGCCGCAGGCGTACATGCGGACGGTGTTGTCGCTGGCGGGGGCGAAGTCTTCGACCTTCTGGGTGAGTGTGTTGTAGAGGCGGATCGGCATTGCGGTGGTGGGGTAAACCTCTATGATACGATGCGGGGCGGGGCGGGGTGGCGGAGCGTTGGGTTACCGTGGGTTATGCTGGGTTCCGCTTGGGTTTCGGCGGGTTAACCCAGGGCGTAAGTCCTGTGTTTTCAATGTCGCTTGGGACCTTCCGCTGTGTGGGGTTTTCGTTTTTCGTCGGGCGTTGGCGTTCAGCGGGGCGGGAATGGCAAAAGGGCTCGTCTGTGCCGCCTTTGTTGGCGGATGACAAGCCCTCACCACTCCTATATCAATTTGTCAAGCTAGCTGGAGGACCGGACTGGATTTGTGGGATAAATCCTTTGTCACTGGGCGACGAAGAGGTAGACATCCTCCGGGGTGAATGCGGCTCCGGCGGTGGCCTTCAGTCGCAGATCGCCCGTTGGGATGTCCATGGGGAGTTGAATCGCGATCTGGTAAACGCCAGCGAGGCCGGGAGAGAGCGCGGCCCCGATGACGGGGATCTGTGTGTCGCCGAGACGGACCGTTACCGGAAGGGCGGCGGTGTGCAGTCCGGTGGTCAGCAACCCGGATGGTTGCTCGGGCGAGACGGGGCCAAACCCGGTTGCCCAGAGTATGACGACGTCCCCTGGCCTGGCGGCGGCGAATCCGGAGGTGGCGGGATTGGAGAGGTTCGCGTTGTCCGGATAACGTGTCGCGACGGCGTAGCGGCTGGCACCCCACTGAAAGAAGGCGGGAGCGGCAGGGGCTACGCGTACCGCGGTGGGCGCAGTGCTTCGCCCATTGGTGGATACGACTACCTGGGCTACGCCGGCCGGAATTTCGGGGGCGATTACGTTGATCTGGTTCGGGCTGACGAAGTAGACGTAGGCGGATTTGCCGCCGATGGTTACGCTGACATTCGCCACCGACGTGGGCAGTTGACCGTTGGCGACGAGCCCTGCCCAGTCGGCCGTGGATGCGGCCAGGTTTGCGCCGTAGATCGCCGTCCACGCGCCGGGCTGAATCGTAAGCTGCACGCTGCTCTTGATGCCGGTGGCGCTGGTGATGGCGCGGATGACGGGGCTGTCATCCAGGGCGGGCGACACCGGTCCGCTGTTCAGGGCGTGGAGATCGCGGGCGGGCACTTCGAAGAACTTTGCCGTCGTCTGGAACGGGAGACTGCGCGCGACGATGGCGGAGCCGTCGGTGATGGGGCGGGCGGGGTCCACCAGGAAATCGGCGGCGATTTGTTGCATGGCCTTGGAGAAAACGAGCGTCGCGGCGTTGGTGTTATCGGCCATGAAACTGTGCGTATCCAAGGGCAACCGGCAGCAGAGCTGCAAGGCGACGGGGGCGGCCAGATCGGCCCGGAACAGTACCGAAGTGTCGAACATTCCGGCCGCACGGACCAATGCGCTGTTCCTTGGATTTGGCACCGCCAGGTCTCCTAGACCGTAGGAGAAGAGAGTCGGTTTTGGCGGCACGTTGGGGAGTGGCGAGAGGGTGAGATGCGGGGCGTAGGCGACAGCTTCTCCGGCCACCTGCAGCCAGAGAAGTTCCGCAAATAGGTCCTGGATTTCTATGGCCCCGGCGACCTCATTCACCTTCACGGGCTGGTTTCGAAGTACATAGTTGTCGTTGTACTCTTTCCCGGCGTTCAGAAGAGAGGGGACGCGCGCCCCGCCCACCCAGGAAACTCCATATTCGCGGTAGAAGGGAGCCTGGCGTGCGTTTTCGGAGTTGGCATCGCCGCCGACATCCATCACACCGGACACAATCCGCGGGTCCAAGGCATGGAGTATGGTTCCGTACATCGCGCCGAGAGATCCACCCGCGTAGTGGATTCTGTTGCCATCCAGCTTCAAGGTGCCGTCCGCCTCCAGGGCCACTCCGCTACGCACGACATTGACCAGTTGGAGGAGATCGACCACTGTTTGACGCTGGCAATCGCGGACGCCGACGGGCACCGGCCATGCGAGGAAGCATCCTTCGGCGCTATCGATGCGACCGTCGCCGTCGAGATCCACGCTGCGGCCGAACCCTGCGAATTCGGTGGTCGCGGCGGTGGACTGCACCAACTGCACGGTGCTCTGCGGCCCGCCGCCATGACCGGAGGCGTTGATGGCCAGAGTAAGAAAACCGGCCTTTGCGAAGGTCGACGCTTCCAAAGCCGAGGGCACAAATGAATTGGCGCCGAAGCCGTGTCCGAAGATGATCACCGGATAGCCGGCGGGCGGCATGGGCGAGGACGGTACATAGGCGTGGACTTGCAGGGTGCTGCTGGAGGTTGGCAATGGGACGGATTGCCCGGTTGGCCGGCTGGGAATGTATTGCTGGGCGTTGAGGAAATTCGGTGAGGAATAGGTCCCGAACGAGATCCGGTCCACGCCGTCCAGGGTTCCGGCGGGAATTCGCAGCGTCAGCGTCTGAAACGTAACGGGGTTGACGGTCCGCTGGGCTTTCCAGTCTATTGCCGTTATTCCAGCGGCCTTGACGGGGGTGCCGAGCGGCTTGTATCCAGCCGGGGATTGCGCGACAACGTCGCGTGCGCGCTCCATCCATGCGGTGGCACTTAGAGTTGTGAAAACGGATGCGCTGATGATCTTACCGGGTAGCGCGGCATTGGACAGGCCTTGCACGACCTTGGCCAGGGCGGTGCAGTAGCTGTTGGAGGGGGACGTTATGCAAGCGGTGAAGGCGGGGTCGGCGGTGACCGGGTCGCCGGCGGTATCGAGTGCCGCATCGGTGACGATGAGGGCGTAGCGCCGGTGTTGATCCAGCACGTCATCCGGTTTGGCGTAGGCGGTGGTTGTGGCGGTGTCGTAGATGGTCTCGTTCATCGCCGTTAGTTGGCCGGACGGGCCTTGGCCCTTTTCTTCCGTTGTCAGATTGTCCAGCCAGACCAGCAGGATTGCGGGTTTCACCGTGGACGCATTGACGGGCCCGGAAAACTTGACGCGGATCCGGGGCTGCAGATTGAATCCATCGAGTTCATTCAGGAGATTGAACTCGGCACACATACTGACTTCTTTTGTGCAATCGGGGAGCGGCAGTTTGATTCGGAGGCCGGTTTTTTGGGCTGCGTCGGGGGTAGTTAGAAAGTCAGTTGGGAATGGACCGGCTGCGAGGTTAGATGGGTCGAACTTGACCGTGACGCCGGCTGCCGAGATGGCTGTCGTGAATACAATGAGGGAAATGCATGCGCGCAGAATGGCCATGGGGAACTCCGGGTGGGATGTGGCGCGCGGGGTCCTTTAGCGTATCATCATTTTCGCTCGCTCTTGCTCAGCTCGTGCCGTGTATCGGGCAGGCAGGGCCGGGCCACGCGCCTGCCGCAACTGTCGGGTACAAACCAACGTGTAACGACCGCCTTGGGTGCCGGTACCTTTCAGCTTCATCTCGTTGCCGGCCACAGTCCCTGCAAATACGAGCTTTCCAGGGGTCAGTATCCATTTCATCGGTGTCTCCTGAATCTGTTCCTGCCGTCCGCCCGAGCATAAACGGGACTCAGTCACTTTGGAAATGCCTGAGTAGCATTATGCTCGTGGGGCGCAGCGGCCGGGGCGGTGGCCGCGTTGGCGATATCGATTTCGCGATCCGGGAACTGCGTGGCCGGGGAGGACTTTGGGACCCAAGATTCTGGGTCAGTTTGATATAACAACTTCACTGGTGCGGCTGTATACGGTTTGTTAGTCAATTGAATTCTTCCTTGCGCCAGCCTATTCCTGATTGACGGGGTACTTTATGGCCAATCCATTTGTCGGACCACAGCCGATTCCGGAGAAGCGGCGGATTTACGGGCGCAACCGGGAGATTGTGGAGGTGCGGCATCTGTTGATCGCCGAGCGATTGGTGTTGCTGCATTCGCCGTCCGGAGCGGGGAAGAGTTCGTTGGTGAACGCCGGGCTGTTGCCGGAGTTGGGGGGATTGTTCGATGTCTGGAAACCGGTTCGCGTGAATGGCACGCCGCCGGCGGATTCGGGATGGACGAATCCGTTTGTGTGGAGTGTGATCAACGGCTGGGGAGGTGGATCGGTGGAGCGCGTTGGGCTGGTGGAGTTCGTGAACGGGCGGCGGGGCCGGTTGTCTCCGTTGCTGATTTTCGACCAGTTTGAGGAGGTATTGCGGGTTGAAGCGGGGGAACGGGAGCGGCAGGTGGAGTTCTTCCGTGAACTGGGGCTTTTGTTGTCCGATCCGGGGATCTGGGCGTTGTTCGTGATCCGGGAGGATTTTCTGGCGCCGCTTTTGCCGTTGGCGGCGCTGTTGCCTACACATCTGCGGGCGCGGTACAGGCTGGAGTTGTTGGACTTGCCGCGGGCGGAGAT
Organism: Acidobacteriota bacterium; assembly: GCA_947466555.1. GTDB lineage: Bacteria > Acidobacteriota > Terriglobia > Bryobacterales > Bryobacteraceae. The sequence continues at coordinate 15,308 of CANIFK010000030.1, forward strand.
TGTGTTGAGGGAGACGGCGAGGGAAGAGAAGCGGGAGTTTGAACCGGAGGCGTTGACGAAGCTGGTTCACGATTTGTCGCTGGTGAAGGTGCAGCAGGCGGACGGCAGCTACCGGGAGGAGCCGGGCGGCGTGGTGGAGCCGATGCAGTTGCAGGTGGCCGGGTGGCGGTTGTGGGAGAAGACGAAGGAAAAGATAAAGCCGTTCCGGGTCGAGGATGTGGAGGCGGGAGGTGGGGTTTCGGAGGCGTTGGGCGGGTACTACGCGATGCGGATGGAAGAACTGGCGCGGGGGACGCCGGGGGCGGAATCGTTGTTGTTGAATCTGTCGACGGAGTCGCAGGCGAACGCGAAACAGGAAACAGGCAAGAGTGAAGGGCTGATGA
>CANIFK010000031.1:0-15633 GCA_947466555.1 Acidobacteriota bacterium
GTTTTCCACAGGGGGTGGTTTTGGGGGAGGGCGCCCCGCTTGGCTGGGATTGGAGGCCGAAAACGCTCGCTCAAAACACAAGCAGGTCGATGGAATCCGTCCGGTCACACGTCACGCCGAGGTAGCCGATTCACTCTTTCTTAACCTGTTATGCTCTTGAGGAAGATGAAGCCGCACACGGTTATACAGGGTGAATGCATCGGTAGCATCGCCTGCAACTATGGGTTTTTCTGGCAAACGGTTTGGAACGATCCCGACAATGCCGCACTCAAGCAGAAGCGGCAAGATCCAAACGTTTTGATGGCCGGCGACACGGTCGCCATTCCTGAACTCCGCAGCAAAGTCGAACAGCTTGCCCTCGACAAGCGTCACACTTTTAAGCTCAATGGCGTACCCGCCAAACTCTATCTGCGGCTCCTCGACGGCGGCAAGCCCCGCGCCAACCAGCCGTTTACTCTCGAAATTGATGGCATCCGGTTTCAGGGGTCGACCAACAGCGACGGGGAGATCAATGTTTCCATCCCTCCCGGCGCGCAGTCCGGCCTGCTCGTTATCGGCACCGGTGACAGCCGCAGCGAATATCCGCTCCAGTTGGGTCTGCTTGACCCGGCCGATGAACTCAGCGGGGCTCAAGCGCGGCTGGAAAATCTCGGATTCCAGCCCGGTGAAATCGATGGCACACTCTCTCCGGAAACCATAGAGGCCCTCAGTGCCTTTCAGGCCAGCCAAGGGCTCCCGGTCACCGGCCAGCTTGACTCCGCAACCCAGAAGAAGTTGAACGACTCCCACGACGGCAGATAGAAGAGACCCCCTTGTTTGAATTCCAGCCCCCCATCGTAGCGGATTCGTTCACCGATCCCTTACGGCTTCCCGATCTGCCTCCCAGACCCCTGAAATTTCGCATGGCCCGCTCGAGCCAGGAAAACAGGACGGTCAACACAATCGATCACCAATTCTGCGAGATTACCAATCTCTGGCTTGAAACCCCGGCGGAGAAGAAGAAGGGAGTCGCTCCCACCCACCAAACCGCCGATATCCCCGCCAATGCCCCCACCCGTTGGACCTTCGCTCCCAAGGTCGAAGAGGTCAACGTGTGCTGGGAGATCACCGGCAATCTCAATCTGAAAGGGACCGCCCTCAGCACCGCCGTCGAACTCAAGCTGGAACTCTTTCGGCGCGGACTGAGCACCCCCTTGTGGTCCAAGACCATGCGCTGGCGCGCCGGCGAATGCCCCCTTGCCGGACGCACGCCGTTCAACGGTGTGCTCACCGACCTGCCTACACTATGCCTCGCAACGGGGACCGACGATGTCACCATCGACAACGCCGCCTCGCTCGTTGACTTCCCCGATGGCGTTACGACGATACGCCACTCTCCCTACCGTCTTAAGCTCTCCATCGTTCAAGCCTCCCAGTTTCGGCGTGTTCCCGAACGCATCATCCATTTCGACATCCTGGCCCACTCCCTGCAACTCCAATGGGCCCCGGAGACGTTTCTCGAACCGGCCCGGCCCGATGTCGACCCCGCGCTGGAGCAGAAAGTCCTCGCGCTGGAAACCAGCCTGCTCCAAGAACTGAAGAACACGCACGCCAACCCGACCACCGGAGTCAAGCACGAGGTCATCCTTGACAGCAACGTCTTCGCCATTCGCCATCCCAACCAAGCGGATACCGACGAAGCCTTCGCCACCCAAACCGATTTCCTGGAGTACCAAAAGCTGTGGGGAGACGGCCCGCGGATCCCCATTGGCGTCACGGTCCTCGTCCTGAAGTCCGATGGGCAAAGCTCCACGGCGGACGTTCCGGAGGCCCTTTACGGCTCCCAGATTCTCTGGGACTGGGATGAGGTGAATGAAAACCGCTGGAAAGAGCCTCTCAGTGCCGGAGCGGCCCCGGGAACGCTTGGCTTCCTCGATCAGCAGTATCACAAGTTCCATTCGAGCGGCGCCCCTAAAAGTCTCAACTGTCCGACGGAATACGGCGGCAAAGGGCGCACCATCACCCGCTCCGTCCGCGATCGACGAATCCGAGTCTCCAACAATTCGGCCTTCCCCGCCCAGTCCGGCGCCAACGCGTTCCCCTTCGCCGTCGAACCTCAGGATCGCCGCCATTGGGCCTCACTCAGCGAGATCGGAACCGGTCCGCACAAAGGGAAGTCGGCCGTCATCTTTCAGCCGTCCCGTATGGCGGGAGACTCTTATCGCCTGCGAGCGTATCTGGTCGCCAATGGCTTCAACGACACGGAAAATTCGTTCGTAGCTCCTCCGCGACTCCAGTCCGATCCCTATCTGTTTGAGGTGCAACGGCGCGTCAAAGTCTTCTACATGGTGCGGGGCTCCGATGGCGACCTCGGCTGCAGCCCGGCCGCGCTTGAGCAGACGCTGAAGGATACCTTTAAACGCGAACTCAACGTGATTGTCGAGTGTACCCGCGCCGCCGTTGACAACGCCACTTATATCCAGGCGATCGGGAACGCCTGCGACGCCGGAGCCAAAGAAGTCAGCTTTTATAGCCGCATGCCGGGCCTGCCCCTGATCATGAAGCACGCCGTCAACAGGAATCCCGCGGACAACAGCCCGGGACTCAGTTGCTTCGATTACGCCACCTTCAGGGCCAATCTCAAGACTGATTTCCAGAACGGCACGATTCGCAAGTTGGCCGATCTCGCCGAATACAAGAATTTCCGGTTTGAGGAAGTGGACTGCGCCACGAGTGGCGCCAAAGCCATCCTGCTCAAGTCTCGCGATGGTCAGGTCATCAACGTCACTCGCAATGGCGAACTGGTCCAGGTTCCCTGTCCCCCGTTGCTGTTTCTCCCCCAGGGGCAGCCTGCGCTCGGCACCGATGACACCATCGCCGGCATCGCCTCAAAAACCATCGAAGCCGTCACGGTGGCCCCCACCCGCAGTTGTTGGGGTACCGAGTTCCAAACCCCGCTCACCCACCCCGCCCTCAACGAAACCGCCTCGGCCTTTGAAACCCGGATCGATGTCACCTTCGCCAATCGCCCGACCGTCAGCATCCAGTTTTCGAAAGGAAAGCTCCCTCCGCGCAACGTCAGCGTCGACCTCTCGGACACGGCCAAGGACATCCTGCGCCAGGCCCTCATCGACGCCGCAGCGGCCATCGCCGACGAAACTGCTCCGTTCGTCGTCAAAATTCGAGGGCGCTCCGCCAGCGAGAACCAAAAGAAGCGGCTCAGCAATGTCCAAACCTGCATCCAGGAAATGATTGACGATGGCTGTCTGATCGATCGCCTCCGTGTTTTCGATCTGTTGCGCAACGGCGAATCGCGTGGCTGGACGCTGATGGACGATCGAAATTACGGCGAGATTATTACTCGTCAGCGCTCCGCCGCCGGCAACTGCCTGGCGGACCTGGTGATGCTGGAGAAAACCATCACCGAATACGTCAAGCTCAAGCACCCCAACGACGAGGGGATATTCATGATGCATATCCCCGGTGAACATAACGGCTACCAGATTGAAGGCGCCACGTTGAAGCCGCCCCGCTGCACCGGCGCCAGCTACGCCAACGCCACGCAGAACCGCACGCGCCACGTCATCTACCTCGCCACGGTGGCGCCGAAGTCCGCCTCGGCGCTCGCATCGAAGAGTATCCCTTCGGTCTTCGTCCACGAGATCGCGCATGCGATGTTCATGCCTCATGCCAAGTCGCTCGGGGACCGCGACCCCATGGGCGCCCAACCCGGTGTCCATGTCAAAGGCGATAACTGCCTGATGAACTACGACCTCGATTCGGAGCACTTCTGTGGCTTCTGCATGCTCCGTATGCGTGGCTGGGACTGGAGCACGCTGGCCCACGACGACACGGTCAAATACGAGTACCAGATTGACTTTCAGCTGGGTGACTTCGACGACCTGTTTGCCCATGCCCCCGGCACGCCCAACGGCCGGAAGGAGCGTCTGCAAGTCGCCGGACTCTTCAGCCATCCGGTGGTTCATCCGGAAAGTGATGCCTGCCTGCAGTTCTCCTGGCAGTACGCCGGTTCGCTGAACGGGGGCGCCGTCACGGACCCATTGCTCAAGCAGACCCTCAGCGGCTTTGCGATAGAAGGCGGCGCGCTGCCGGCGCCCGGCAACTTCGCCAAGCTGCGCCTGCCGAAGTTCCGTTCGCTGTACTCGATGTTCATGATGCGGGCGATCTTCCCCGAGGATGAGTTCAAGTGGGGTGACGGGTATCAAAGGGGCGAAAAGGATCTCGAAAAGCCCTACGCCAAGTTCATCCTGGGAGAGACCCCGTCGGATATGGAGGCCGAGTTCGTCCGGATCAACCCGGCACTCGGAAAGCTGCCGCTCGTCGCCACTGTTAAGCAGCGGAAAGTCGGCTCCGGGACACCCTGGGCTGGCGCGGACCCCGCCATTGGCGCCGCTGTCTATTTCCAGCTGATTCCGCCCGACCCGCTGCCGCCTTACGCGGCGCCGGCGCCGGGAACGGTGCAGGTGTGGGCGGAATCGAAGTTCAACAAACTGACGCCACCCGCCCTGAAGCCCACGCCGGGGGCCTATGTGGACAAGGTCAACAATCACAAGCCCTCTCCCGCCGACCCGCAGGCCGGCAACGTGCATGCGGACTTCGGGGGCACCCGGCGCGGGGACGGATCGGCCGGCACGTTTTTTGAGAAAGCGGACGACGGTTTTGCCGAGCTGCCGAATGCCACCTCCGGCGGTCTCCATAAGTTCGCCGGACGGGTCTCGGCCGACGCCGCCGGCGTCGCCAAAGTGGCCTTCGCTCCTTCCCGGATCGGCGGGGACCGCTATAAGTTGCGCGCCTATGTCGGGGCCCCCACGCAGCCCAAAGACGGCACGGTGCCCGGCATCGACGTCCAGGAGACCGGCACGATGGTCCGCTGGCGCACTCTTCGACTGGCGCGGTACATCCGCATGGAGCCGACGGCTTTGGGAGCGGAACTTGCCCCCGAGTTGAAGAACCTGACCGCCAGCCCTTGTGACCACAAACCCGAAAACGGCAGGGTGTGTGAAGCCTGTATGCTGCGTCACCCGCAGGCGCCACCGATCAACTTTGACGCGCTCAGCCTGGAACTGGCCAAAACCTACGTCGAGCTGTTCCTGGAAACCGCAGCCCAAGCCCCAACCTCTCCGCATACGCTCGGCCCGGCCCTCAAAGCCGAGGTGAAGCGGATGAAGGAGGCGCATCCCCATATCAACGCTCCCTTCCGCACCAAAAAGGGCTCTGGCGGCGAGACCGGTATGACGAAGTTCGTCTATCCCATGAGACGGCTCTCCGGTACCCGGTATACGGCCCAACTGCCCTGCTTTCCCATCGATCTGGACAACGAGATCCTTTCTGTCCGGCCCAAGGCGAACAGCAGTTTCGACGCTGCCATCCTCGTCTCCGACACGAACGGTCAACTGATTGATACGGGGAGAGTCGATGGGGGCGTCGTCGGTCGAGTCTATGTGGACGACGGCACCGTTCACGTACAGTTCCTCAAGGAGCAGCCCCCGAAGGATTGGGAGGTCCATTACTATCCCGCCAACTTCATCGACTTCGAAAACTTACTGGTCTTCCCGCCTAAGTCGCCTTATTTGTTCAATCTGCGTTACCCCGCAGCCTACAACGCGGCGATCAATCAGACGAGGCCGGGAGAGTTCATGCCTATGGATGTTATCCCGCTGGCCCCGACGGGGCTCCTGAAACCGAAAGCTCACTACGACTACCTGATGGACCCCTACTTTGGGGGAGTGAAAGGGGTTTTGATGTCGGCGCTGGGCCCGGCGGTTGAAGGCAATAAGGGCTATATGCCAGGTCTGATCCTGGTGCAGGCGTCGTCCCTCGATAACTACATGTCCACCTGGACCGGGGACGTGCAAGAGGGCAAGAGCGTCGGCGGAACCGTATATTTGTTCAACCCGGCGGAGACGGTTGTGGCGAACTGGCCCTCTTTCAACGAGTGCAGCGCGGCGCTGGCTCTGCATGAGTTCTCGCACTCGATGTTGATGTTCCACGCCCCGACTGTCGGCAACGCCAAGCCGGAACGCCACGACCCGGGCGACACCTGCGTGATGTCCTATAGCGTCAATGATGGCGACTATTGCGGCAAGTGTGTGCTATCGATGCGCGGGGCCGATATCTCGAAGGGCGGTTTGCCATGACCGAGGAGTGTTACTGATGCTGACCATTCGTCCAGCCCAGATGGCCGCCTTTGAGCGAGCCGCCGTCGAGGGCTTCGAGCAACGCCTGTTCAACCACGTGCAAACCCTTCTGAGTGAGGAGGGTGTGGCGGTCCCGGTGCCGGAGTTACGAGCGCGGATCAGCGCGGCCGTAACCCAGGCGAAGGAGTATTACTTCAAGCGGGAGATCGACATTGCGAACTTTGTCGAGATCGTGATCGTCCGTCTGGGCGGCTTCGATGAGAAGGACTGCCCCAAGCCACTGCTCTGTGAGTTGTACACCTACGGAGCCGATCCCGAGACTAAGCTGAAGAAGTTTGGGACGTGGGCGGCAGCGCGAGGGAAAGCATAATGGCGGGCACGTTTGGAACGAATGAGGCAGGTGAGATCGTTAAACCTTGCCCTATGGCCGAGAAGCCGATCCAGCACTGGATCGAGATTCTGGTGCTTGGAGAAGACGACCTGCCGGTCTCCTATCAGGAGGTCCGGATTACGCTGCCGGATGGCACGGTGGTGAAGAGCTACTCGGACCAGAATGGACTGGCCCGCGTGGACGGCATCGAGACCGCCGGCAATTGCCAGTTCACCTTTCCGCAACTGGACAAGGACGCCTGGGGGAAGAAAGGCTAGCCGCCGGCTTCGATTTTTCGTGGGTGTCGTGTCGCTTGCGCTCTGGGTGTGCTGCCGTTCTTTCCGCCTTTAGCGTTGTCCGGTCAACCGGGGGAACCGGTGGCACCACCGGAGGCTTACGCGGTACCTTGCACTCCGCTACATGGAACCTTTCTCCGATGTTCGAAGGTATACCTATGTTGATCTAACTTAGGCGCCAGTTCGTTTTTCACTGGTGGCGACTTATGTGTGGAAACACGGCTGGGTGGCGTGTTGTGCTTCGGTCCTTGCGGCTTGGTGGTTGTTTTCGGGGGTGGCTGGTGATAGGGTCTATGCTGGACAAAACGTCTGGAACAGTGAGGGGTAGATGAACAGCAAGCCTTTGTTGCCTTTGTTGGTTGTCGTGGTGGTGGCTGGACTGAGTGGTTGTGGGGGGGATAAGAAGGCCGCGACGGGGAAATCGGCGGCGCCTGCTCCGCATAAGATTCAGGGGAAGTTGGAGACGAATCCGGCGGCGAACGGGGCGGACTCCGCGCTGAATGCGGGCGGGGATTCGCTGTTTATCCGGAATGGGGTGAAGCGGTACCGGCTGTTTGTGAAGACGCCGGTGGATGCGGCGCCGGGGCAGGTTTATACGGTTGAGGGTGTGGAGGCGCAGAAGGCGATTGAAGAGCTCGGGGATCCGGATAAGGGGAAGAAGGGGTATCCGCTGGCGTCGAGTTGCCAGAAGGTGATTCGGATGGCGTGGGGGAGCCAGTCGATTGATCTGGCGGATGGGCAGGCGTCGGTGCTGCGGGCGCAGGTGAACCGGTATCCGGCGCGGACCATTTTCCTGGTGACGAAGCTGACTCCGGTGACCGAAGAGGGCAAGAAGGCGGAGGAGGACGAGAAGGATCTGCCTTCGATTTCTGTGCCGGCGCAGAAGCAGGCGGCGTTGAAGACGGCCGGGCCGACGTCGGTGCCGGCGCCGTTCTGGGCTCCGGAGGGGGGCTTGGCGAAGTGCAAGGTGATCATCGATGAGAAGGGCGCGATTTCGGAGTTGGAGACTGGGGCGCAGTTGTGCGAAGCGGTGCCGTGGGGCGAGTTCAAGTATCCGGCTCCGGTGCAGGGCGGGAAGCCGGTGCGAGTGAAGACGGAGGTTTCGGTGCAGTTTGAGGCGCGGAAGTAGGGGCGCTGTTTCCGGGGTCATTACGAGGGGACCGGGCGGGGCTTGGCCTGCTTGATCGCTACTTTTTCGAACATGCACCGGAAACGGCGAAGGTCTTGATTCCCGTGCGCGGGTGGCAGCGGTGCGTGCCGGCCGGCTGTTGAGACTTCGTGATAGCATCGCGAAGCATTAGACCACCGCTACGCGAGGGATTGGAGAAACAGGATGCAGGATAGGATCAGACGCTCCGCGATGGGGCGCATTGCACTTGCCGCGTTATCGGCCAGGGCGGCCGTCAAACGCACACTATTCGTGTTGCCGGCCCTGCTGGTCCTTCTGGTTTTACCCGCCCAGGGTCAGAACGGCACCGCAGCCGGCCGGTTCACAGTGGAACATCCGACGCTGCAGAACCTCGGGTTCGAGTGGGCGATTACGGGTGACGCCAATCGCAATGCCTCCGTCTCTGTCGAGTATCGCCGGACCGGCGAGGGCGCCTGGCGGAAGGGGTTGCCGCTGGTGCGCGTCGGCGGCGAACGCATTTTCCGCGAGCGCGAAGGTCTTGACTACACGGTTCCCGACGGCTTCGCCGGCAGCATCCTCAACCTCGAACCGGGGACGGAATACGAGGCCCGCTTCAAACTGACTGATCCCGACGGCGCGTCGGGAGAAACCGACCACACGGTCCGCGTTAAAACGCGCACCGAACCGAAGCCCTACACCGGGGGGCGGACTCTTCACGTCTATCCGCCCTACTACGAAGGACCCAAGCAGGAGCCATCGTTCCCCAGTCTGCTGGAGGCTTACTACGGAGCCGGACTCGGAGACTGGAGCGTCGTATGGGAGCGTCGCGCCCGGCCTGGCGATACGATCCTGCTGCACGCGGGCCTCTACAGAAACGAACGTCTCAATTATGTCGATCCCATGGTGACGCCGTTCGACGGGACCATGTGGCTTACCCTGAAGGCCACAGCAGAGAAGCCCCTCACCATCAAGGCAGCCGGTGACGGCGATGTTGTCATCGACGGCGCGGGCAATCATCGCCTGTTCGACGTAATGGCATCGGCTCATCACATCTTCGAAGGAATTACATTCCGCGACACCGACGTCGCCATATTCGCGGGCATGAAGGAAGTGCTGGGCGCGGTTGGGCTGACGGTCAAGAACTGCCGGTTCGAGAACATTGGCTTTGGGGTTTGGACCGAGTACGCCGGTTCGAGTGATTTCTACATTGCCGACAACGTGTTTCTCGGCCGGCCCGAGACGCGTGATCTTCTGGTCGGCTGGAGTCGCCAATTCAGGCAGTGGGCACCGAGAGTCGGCCCTTATGGCTCTCACGAACTGCGGAGTTACTATGCGATCAAGGTCTATGGACCTGGTCATGTGATCGCCCACAATTCGATTGCCTTCTTCCACGACGGCATCGGCATCTCCACCTACGGCACGCCCGAAAAGGATCCGGAGCGGCGCGCGTCGTCGATTGATATTTATGGCAACGACATCCACATGTCCGGCGACGACTTCGTTGAGTCCGACGGCGGGGTCCACAATATCCGCGTCTACAACAACCGGGGTGTGAATGCCGCGCACTCCGGCTACAGTTCACAACCCGTCTTCGGTGGCCCGGTCTATTTCATTCGGAACATCTCCTATAACGCCGGGAACGCTTTCAAAATCAACGCAAACCCCGCCGGCCTCTTTATGTGGCACAACACGTTGATCGGAGAGCAGTCCGGTGGTCCCGCCTCCAACATGCACTATCGCAACAACCTCTTCATCGGCCGTAACGCGGATCAGGGTGTGATGCGCTGGTCGAATGTTACTCTCGCCTATAGCTCCGACTACAACGGCTATCGGCCCAATCCGGGAGTTGCCGCGCAGTACGGCTGGCAGGCGCCAGACGGAAGCAAATCTTTCGCAACGCTCGCGGAGCTGCGCGCCGCAACCGGCCAGGAGCGGCACGGAGTCGAAGTCGGCCTGGATATCTTCGAGACGATGACTTTGCCAGACCCGGCAAAGCGGCACGCGGTGTATCACGCGATGGATCTGAACTTCCGTCTCAAGCCGGGCAGCAAAGCCGTCGACGCCGGGGATCCGATCCCGACGGTCAATGAAGGATTCGCGGGCAAGGCGCCTGACCTGGGCGCGCTCGAACTGGGCAAGCCCGAACCGCATTACGGGCCACGCTGGCTCAAAGCCCAGCCGTTTTACCGGTAGCGGATCCGGCCAGCTCAGCGGCGTGGAAGGGCCCCGGGAAACGGCCTCCGGCCGACGAGCGATTCCCGGAGAGGCTCCGCACCATATTTTGTAGAATGGGGCCATGATTGTTGGCAAGCGGGAAAGATCGAGACGGGCAATCCTGCGGCAGTCGGCGGCTGGATTCGGGTTGCTGGGGCTGCAGTCGCTGCTGGCGGGGGCCGAAGGCCGAGCGCCGCATTTTGCTCCGAAGGCCAAGCGAATCATCTTTCTGTTCATGCACGGCGGGCCCTCTTCGATTGACACCTTCGATCCGAAGCCGCGGCTGGTGGAGCTCCATGGCAAGCCGGTTCCGTTCAAGCGCGGGCTGACGTTCGGCGAGGGCGCTGTACGCGGGCTGATGAAACCACTGTGGGAATACAAGCAGCACGGGCAGAGTGGAATTCCTGTGAGCGCGCTGTTTCCTCATGTCGCCGAGTGCGTGGATGATCTGTGCGTTCTGCGTTCGATGGTCGGCGACGGAGTCGACCACGGAGCGGCGCTGTTGCAACTCCATACGGGAGTTTTCCAGTTTAAGCGGCCCAGTATGGGCAGTTGGATTCTCTATGGCCTGGGTACGGAAAACAAGAACCTTCCCGGCTTCATCACGATCAAGCCGACGCTTGGCCATGGCGGTGCGAACAATTTCGCGGCCAGTTTTCTTCCCGGAGAGTTTCAGGGTACGGCAATCGGGAACTCCGGGATGAAAGTGGAGGAGATCGCCAAGGAACCGGTGCCGTATCTGGCTTCCAAGGGTCTGACTGCCGAGCATCAACGGTACGAGCTGGAGATGATCCAGAAGATGAACCGGCGGCACGCAAGCTCCAATGATCACGACCCGGAACTGGAGGCGCGGATCGGCGCACTGGAACTGGCTTTCCGGATGCAGGTGGAAGCGCCGGAAGCGTTCGAGGTTGAGAAGGAATCTGACGCAACCAAGAAGCTCTACGGGCTGGATGACGAAACCACACGCGACTTCGGCTGGCAGTGTCTGCTGGCGCGGCGGTTATCGGAGCGAGGGGTGAGAGTGGTGCAGGCCTCCCATTCCTACAAGTGGGATCAACATACCGAACTGTTCAAGCTTCACACGAAGAACGCGGCGGAGGTGGACAAGCCGATCGCGGGACTGCTGAAGGACTTGAAGGCCCGGGGGCTGCTGAAGGAGACGCTGGTGATCTGGGGCGGTGAGTTCGGGCGGACGCCGTGGGCACAGGGGGCCGACGGGCGGGATCACAATCCGTACGGCTACACCATGTGGATGGCCGGAGCGGGAGTGAAGCCTGGTTTTATTTATGGTTCCACCGACGAATTTGGCTATCACGCGGCGGAAAACCGGATGCACATTCACGACCTGCATGCGACGCTGCTGCGGCTGATGGGAATCGATCATCTGCGGCTCACCCACCGTTCGGCGGGCCGGGACTTCCGGCTGACCGACGTTGCCGGCACCGTGCACGAGGGGATCTTCGCATGAGAAGCGTCGTACTCTTCGGTTTGGTTTGTGCCGGCATCGCAACCGCGGCCGACACCGCCGAGCATTTTGAGAAGCGAGTGCGACCGCTCTTTGCGGCGAAGTGCCAGCAGTGCCACGGCGCAAAGATGCAGATGGGCGGCGTGAACCTGGCGACGGGCGCGGGCGTGGATGGCGCGCGGGTGTTGGAGGCGCTTCAGTATGGCGGCAAGTACAAGATGCCTCCCGCCGGAAAACTGGAAGCTGGCGAGATCTCCGCTGTCCGTGCGTGGGTGGAGGGCGGGGCGAGTTGGCCGAACGTCATCACAAAAAGGGAATCCGGAATCACGGCCGCAGACCGCAACCACTGGGCGTTTCGGCCGGTCACGAAACCCGCCGTTCCGGAGGGGGCATCCGCCAATCCGATCGACCGTTTTCTGGCCCAGCGGCTACAGGACAAGGGACTCCAACCGGCTCCGCGGGCGGAGCGTTTGAAACTGCTGCGGCGCGCGACGCTCGATCTTACGGGTCTGCCGCCCACGGTGGAAGAGATCCGTTCCTTTGAGGCGGATCAAAGTCCAACGGCATTCGCGAAGGTAGTGGACCGGCTCCTCGCCTCGCCGCGCTACGGCGAACGATGGGGCCGCCACTGGCTGGATGTCGCAAGGCTGGCGGATTCCACGGGAATGGATGAGGACAACCTATATCCCCATGCCTGGCGTTACCGGGATTACGTGATTGCGTCGTTTAACAACGATGTGCCGTATGACCGGTTCATCCGCGAGCAGATCGCCGGCGACTTGCTGCCTGCCGCCTCCAAGGCCGAGCGCGCGAGAAACCTGACGGCCACCGGATTTCTGGCGCTGGGCCCGAGGCCGCTGGCACAGCAGGACCGTTTGCAGGCGGTCTACGACATCATCGATGAGCAGATCGACACGACCTCCAAGGCGTTCCTCGGGTTGACCCTGTCGTGTGCCCGCTGCCACGACCACAAGTTTGATCCGTTGTTGACGGCCGACTACTACGCGATGGCGGGCATTTTCGCCAACACGACCCAATTCCGCAATCACGGAAGGCCCGGCTCGATTGGCTTCATGTACTACGCGCCGGTCGACGAAGACGCCCGCGCGCGGTACGAACTCCATCGCAACCGGATGTACGCCAAGATGCTGGAGATGGAGGATGCCTACGCCGAGGATTTCGGCCGGGACGAGGCTCCTTACCGAAGCGGGTTGGCCTTGACATTGGAGAGCGCGTGGCGAAACATTCATGAGGGCGCCGGGCCGCCCGCGGGCGTCGACGGGAAGCACCTGGATCACTGGGTCAAGTTCCTGCGCAACGCCGATGAGAAGGCTCGCGCGGGCTACTTGAAGGAATGGCTGAACGCGTCGCCCGCGACGATCCACGCCGTCGCGCAGGCTTATCAGAAGCGCTATGAGGATGAGATAAAGAAGTGGGATCAGGCCATGGAGAACTGGCGCAGGAACATGGCGCGAGAGATTCTTCAGGACCGCACTCTGCCCGTCAAGCCCACGCCCAACAAAGACGAGTCGGCTTTGCTGGCGGCGGTGCGTTTTAATGGCGGGCCGATGGACATTCCGGAATCTCCTCGAGTCACTTATCTGCGGCAGGAGTACGAGCGGTTGAAAGAGACACTGCCTCCGGAGCCGGAGCTGATCAGCGCGGTAGCGGAAGGTCCAGCCGTGGAGCAGCGTGTGTTCCTGCGCGGGCAACTTGGAAATCCCGGCCCGATCGTACCCCGGCGGTTTCCGTTGGTTCTAGCGGGAGAAGAGCAGAAGGCGATTACGAAAGGGAGCGGACGGCTGGAGTTAGCCGGATGGCTGGCGAGCGCGGAAAACCCACTGACTGCCCGGGTGATGGTGAATCGCATTTGGCAGGGACATTTCGGGGAGGGGCTAGTCCGGACGTCGCACAACTGGGGCCGAATGGGGGAGAAACCCACCCATCCGGAACTGCTGGATTTCCTGGCGTCGCGATTTGTCGAGGATGGCTGGTCGGTGAAGCGGCTACACAGGCTTATTCTGCTATCGGAGGCCTACCAGCGGAGCGCCAGCGCTTCCAAGGAGTTGCGTGAGGCGGACCCGGAGAACCGGCTGCTGTCGCGCTACCCGAGACAGCGGATGTCGATCGAGCAGCTGCGGGATTCGCTGCTGGCATCGGACGGAAGCCTGGATGAGACGATGGGCGGGACTCTGCTCGCGGAGACTAAGGGCAAGCGGCAGAAGGCGGACCCGGAGGAGATCCGGCGACGCACTGTCTATCTGCCAGTCCGGCGGGGAAGCATTCCGAATCTGCTGGGCATCTTCGATTTCGGGGATGCAACGACTTCGAGCGGGGGCCGGAGCCGGACGAATGTCGCGCCGCAGGCATTGTTCCTTCTGAACAGTCAATTTGTGCTGGATCGGGCGATGGGGCTGGCGCGGCAGGTGCTCAAGGAGTCGACGATCAGCGACGGGCAGAAAGTAGAGAGCCTCTACCTGCGCGTCCTGACGCGGCGGCCGGCGCCTTCGGAGATCGATGAGGGCCTCAGCTACGTGCAACGTCTCCAGACAGCATTGGGGGGCGAGCAGGCGAAGGAGAAGGCCTGGCAAAGCCTTTGCCATACGCTGCTGGCGGCCAATGAGTTTCTCTTCGTCGACTAGTTCGGCGACCGCGAGATCGTGATACTTCTTCGGCTCAATCGCATCGGTAGGGTGAGGCGACAGACGGTCTCGCCGGAGTTCGTCGCGCGGTCGTCCGGACCCGGAGATGGCGACTCAGCAGCGTCAACCGCAGTCGGCATCGTTGCGGCCGCCCATCAGCTGGGCAACTTCGTGGTGTGGCGGCCGGCGAGCAGCCACTCTTCGCCGACCTTTACCCACGTCATGAGGAAGTGCAGCGGGACGATGATGTCGCCAGGATTGTAGGCGTCCATCTTGCCGTGGACCAGGGCGCATGTTCCCCCGTTGTAGACCTGCACCGTCCAGCTCTCGCGCTCGCGGAAGTCGATATTTGAACGGACGAGCGCGGCGATGCACTCGGCTTTGTTCTCGACCTTGGCGTTGGAGTGGCTGTACATCAGGTCCTCGGTCAGGAGAGCGGCCAACGCGGCGGCGTCGCCCACTTTGGCGGCGGCATTGAAACGGGCCAGTGCGGCGCGGACGGCCTGTTCGGCGGAGTCATTCATCGAAGTAGCATTCATCGCCGGGTAGTTTAGCGCATTCCTGGGGTCGGCGGCGGGAGAGCGTGCCCTCCAGGCTGAGTGTGATCTAATCAGCCTGGAGAGAACGCTGATGCAGATCACAGACCTCCTGCAGTCGATTCACAACGGCGATTCGAAAGCGATGGACCTGGTGATCCCGCTTGTATATGGCGAGTTAAAACTGCTGGCGGCGGGGCACCTTCGGCGGGAGCGCGGCAAGCAGTCGTTGGAGACGACGGCGTTGGTGCATGAAGCGTTTCTGCGACTGGCGGGCGGAAGTACGCCTTCGTACGAAAACCGCGCGCATTTCTTCGGCATTGCTTCGCACTTGATGCGTCAGATTCTGGTTGATTTCGCGCGCGCGCAAACGGCGGACAAGCGGTCCGCCGAAGAGGTTTGCCTGGCGGAGATTCCCGAGCTGTCGCGGGGGCCGGACGCCTCCGTTCTTGCGGTTGACGCGGCGCTGCATACCCTGGCGAAGACGGACCCACTGAAGGCGCAATTGATCGAGATGCGTTTCTTTGGCGGGATGACGGCGGAGGAGACGGCGCTGGCATTGTCTCTGTCTCCCCATCAGATCCGGCGGCATCTTCGCATTGCGTTGGCTTGGATTAAGAAAGAGCTGGCCGGATGAACGACCGAGTGGAGGAGTTGTTTCATCAATTGGCCGACGTTTCGCCAGAGGAGAGGGGGCGATATCTGGCGGCGGAGAACGTCGATGCAGAGACCAGGGCGCAGGTGGAGGCGCTGTTGGCTTTTGATTCCAGTGACAGCGTGCCCTTTGAACGGGACATTGCCGCGACGGCTTCGGGGGCTCTGGCGACGCTGGATGTATAAA